>UQZC01000148.1 GCA_900545505.1 uncultured Collinsella sp. | reverse complement strand
ATTAGCTCTGGGGCCTTTACCGCGGGCTTGTCGTCGCCCTTAGCCTCTGCCTTGGGAGCTGCAGCCTTGGTTGTGGTCTTCTTGGCCGTCGTCGTAGAGCGCTTGCGCGTGGTGGTCTTGGCGGCCGGCTTTGCCTCGACAGCTGCCTTGGCCTTGGGCTCGGAGGGCGCCTCCTCGACCTTGACGGCGGGCTTTGCAGCGGCCTTCGGGGTCGTCTTCGCCGCGGCCTTCGTCGTGGCTGCCTTGGTCGTCGTCGACTTCGTAGCCGTGGCCTTCTTGGCGGTCGTGGTCTTGGTCGCGGCCGTCTTCTTGGCAGCGGTCTTGGCCGGAGCCTTTGCCGCGGGCTCGGCCTTTACCTCGGGAGCGACCTCGGCCTCGGCAGCTTTCTTGGCAGCGGCGGTCGTACGCTTGCGCGTAGTCGATGCCTTGGCAGTAGTTGCCTTAGCGGCGCTAGTCTTGCTAGCAGCGGCCTTCGTGGTCGTGGCCTTCTTAGCCGTCGTCTTGCGGGCCGTCGTCTTCTTGGCGGCAGGTTTCGCCGCTGGCTTCACCTCAGGATCGACCTTAACGGGCTCGGCTTCAACCGGCTTCTCCTCGGCCTTGGGCTCCTCAGCGGCAGCGGGCTTCTTGCCGGTCGCCGCAGGCTCGGCCTCAGCGGCAGCGGGCTCATCGACAGCCTTGGCCTCAGCCACACCCGCCGGGCGCTCAATCTCCGGGTGCATAAAGAAGTACAGGTCCAGATACTTGTCGGCCGAGCGCGTCCAACTAAAGTCCTGGCTCATGGCCTGCGTGATCAGCTGGTTCCAAGCATCGCGGTTGTCCCAGAACAGGCGTGCCGCGCGGAACACGGCGTCGCCCATCTCGTCGCCGTTAAAGTTGGTAAACGAGAAGCCCGTACCCTCGCCGGTAAACTCGTTATACGGAATCACGGTGTCCTTCAGGCCACCGGTCTCGCGCACGATGGGCAGGGTGCCGTAGCGCATGGCGATGATCTGCGACAGGCCGCAGGGCTCAAACTTCGAAGGCATCAGGAACATATCGGCGGCGGCATACATACGCTGCGACAGCGCTGGATCGAACTCGATGCGCGCGGCCATGGTGCCGGGGTACTTGTCCTGGAAGTAGCGCAGGCCGTCCTCGTAGTCGCGGTCGCCGGTACCCAGCACGGCCACCTGAACGCCGCCGGACAGGATTCGGTCGAGCGCGTACATGACCAGGTCCATGCCCTTCTGGCGCGTCAGGCGCGTGACCATCACCATGAGCGGGCGGTCGTCGCGAATCTCGAGTCCCAGCTCCTCCTGCAGCTTGGCCTTGCACACGGCCTTGCCGGAACGGTCGTCAACCGTGTAGTTGGCGGCAATGCCGTTGGTGCGTGCGCTGGCCGGTCGCCGGTTCAAACCCCGCCACATCAATGCCGTTGAGGATGCCTTGCAGCGCGTAGGAGCGCTCGCGCAGCACGCCGTCCAGGCCCTCGCCAAACTCGGGCGTCTGGATCTCACTCGCGTAGGTGGGGCTTACCGTGGTGATGGCATCGGCATAGTGCAGCGCGCCTAGCATGTAGTTGATGCTGCAGGCGTCGCAACGCAGCTGCGAGGCGGCCGCGGGAATATGCGCCACACCCAGGATGTCCTCCATCACGGTGTCGCTAAACTGGCCCTGGAACGCTACGTTGTGGATCGAGAACACGGTCTTGACGCGGTCGTACAGCGGCAGGCCCTGGTAGAACTCGCGCAAGAACACGGGCGCCAGCGCGGTCTGCCAGTCGTTGCAGTGCAGGATGTCGCACTCAAAACCGGCCGGCAGGTGCTGCAGGCTCTCTGTGATGGCCTTGGAGAAAAACGCAAAGCGCTCGCCGTCGTCAAAGAAGCCGTACGGGTAGTCGCGAGCAAAGTAGCGCTCGTTGTCGATGAACATATAGGTGACGCCGTCGTGCTCGAGCTTCTCGAGTCCGCAGTACTCATTGCGCCAGCCCAGGCTCACGTAAAAGTCGGAGAAGTGCTCCATCTGCGCCTTGTACTCGTCCTTGATGGTGGCGTACTTGGGCACCATCACGATGACTTCGGCGCCGGCGCGCACAAGTGCCGCAGGCAGCGAGCCCGCTACGTCGCCCAGGCCACCGGTCTTCACAAACGGCGCGCACTCGGCCGAGGCAAACACGATCTGCATCTTTTTGCTGGAATCAGCCATATTGTCTCCCATGTTGTTATTCGAGAATAGCCGCCTGGCGCGAACCGGGCGGCTATTCTACATGTTACGAGCGATGTTGCGGTGCCAACGTTAACGCACGATCGTGGTATCAGAAGTTAACGGAGCCTTGCCCAGCACCAAGATGTTCTCGGGCGTGCCGCGAAGCTCGGTGTTGGTGGGAACCACGTTGTTCTTGTCCAGGATGGCGTTCTCAACGCGGGCGCCGCTCTTGATGATGCAGCTCTGATTGATGATCGAGTTGGTCACCGAGGCGCCTTCCTCAACCACGACGCCGCGCGACAGGATCGAGTTGCGCACGGTGCCCTTGATGATGCAGCCGGCCGAGATGATCGAGTTGCAGGCGTGGCTGCCGGTCGCATAGCGCGAAGGCGGCACGTCATGAGCCTTGGTCAGGATCGGGCGCTCGGGGTCAAAGAGCTGGTCGGCCACGGTCTGGTCGAGCAGGTCCATGCTGCGGCGATACAGCGACTTCTCGCTAAACACGCCCACGACCTCGCCCTTGTACTCGTAGCTGCACACGTCGATGTTGCCAAAGTCGCCCTGGAGTGCCTCGAGCAGGTCCAGATAGTCGGCGGCCTGGTAGTGGTCGATGATCTCGAGCAGCGTCTCGCGGTTGACGATGCAGCAGTCCATAGAGGCGTTGTCGCCGTACACGACGCCGGCGCTCACGCCCGTAAGGCGGCCGTTCTCGTTAATTTCGAGCTTGGTCTCGTCATCAACATTGCGCGTGGCCTTGCAGTACACAACGGTCATCTGGGCGCCAGAGTTCTCGTGCGCATCGATGATGGTGTTGAGGTCCATATTGAAGATGATGTTGGTGCCCATCATCACAACGTAGGGCTTGTCCGAGCGCTGGAACAGCGTCTTGTTGGAGATGATGTCGCGCAGCAGGAAGCGCATGCCGCCCTTGGTGGTGCCATACGCGTTGCCGGGCACCATGAACAGGCCGCCTTTCTTGCGGTCCAGGCCCCAGTCCTTGCCCGAGCCCACGTGGTCGATCAGCGAGCGGTAGTTGCCCGGCATGACGACGCCGACGGTCTTAATGCCGGCATTCATCATGTTGGACAGCGGGAAGTCGATCAGGCGGTAGCGGCCCAAAAACGGAACGGACGCGATGGGACGGTCCTTGAGCAGCACGCTGCCGTAGGACGAAGAGTAGTTGGCGGTGATATAACCGATGGCCTTGCGATTGATCATCGGATCATTCCCCCTTCCCGATAACGACGTCATTTCCAACGACGGCCGTATCCTTGGTGGTATCGACAGAGCCGAGCTTCACGCCCTCTTCGACCGTGGAGTTCTCGCCCAAAATTGCACGGCAGATGTGCGCGCCGCTCTTAACGTGCGCACCCGGCAGCAGCACGGAGTCCTCGACCACGGCGCGCTCCTCGATGATGACATCGGTCGAAAGAATCGAGTGGCGAGCGGTGCCGTAGATCTTGCAGCCGTTAGAGACCAGGCAGTCGTCCAGGCGGCCGTCCGGGCCAATGTAGTGCGGCGGACGCGTGGTGATGTTGGACATGATGGGGAAGTGCTTGTCGAACAGATCGAACTCGGGGTTGTTGCCCAGCAGGTCCATCGAGGTCTCGTGGAAGCTGGCGATGGTGCCGACGTCCTTCCAAAAGCCATGGAACTCGTAGCTGTACAGGCGCTTGTTCTCGCCGAGCAGCTTGGGGATGATGTCCTTGCCAAAGTCGTGGCTCGAGCGCTGGTCCAGAGCGTCCTCCTCGAGCGCCTCGATCAGCACGTCGGCCGAGAAGATGTAGATGCCCATGGACGCGAGGTTCGAATCGGGCTTATCGGGCTTCTCGGTGAACTTGGTGATGCGGCCGTCCTCGGGGTCGGTGGTCAGGATGCCAAAGCGGCTGGCCTCCTCCCACGGCACGGGCATAACGCTCACCGTGAGGTCGGCGTTGTTCTCAATGTGTGTCTTGACCATCTTGCGGTAGTCCATGCGATACAGGTGATCGCCCGAAAGAATCAGGACGTACTTGGGGTCGTTGGCCTTGATGTAGTCGAGGTTCTGCGTAATGGCGTCGGCCGTGCCCGCATACCAGGCGCCACCGGTCTGCGTCTCGTACGGCGGCAGGATCGACACACCGCCCGCACGGCGTGATGACAGAA
>UQZC01000147.1 GCA_900545505.1 uncultured Collinsella sp. | reverse complement strand
CCCGCCGTTCTCGGCAGGCGCTGCACGGTGTTCATGAACAGCAGCGTCGTTTCCGAGCAGCGGCGCGGTAAGGGTCCGGGCGACATCATGGCCGGTCTCTGCCGTTCGATTATCGAGAACGTGTTCACCAAGGTCATTCGCGTTTCAAATCTCAACCGTCTGGGCGACAAAGTCGTCGTCCAGGGCGGCACGTTCCGAAACGACGCGGTGCTGCGCGCATTCGAGCAGTATCTGGGCAAACCCGTCACGCGTGCGCCCCACCCGGGGCTGATGGGCGCTATCGGTATCGCCCTGCTCGCGCGCGAGGAATGCCGCAAGGGCGACGCCGACACGTCGTTTATCGGGCTCGATGCCGTGGAGCGCTTCGAGCATCGCGAGTTCGGCGGCGTTACCTGCCGTCGGTGCAACAACCGCTGCCAGCGCGCGGTCGTGGCATTTGGCGACGGCTCGCTTTACGTCACGGGCAATCGCTGCCCGCGCGGCGGCGCCATCTCATGGGATGAGCTCGTGCGCGAGGTTCCCGCGGCGGAGGAGCTGCGTCCGCAGGGTGCTTGCGAGGCACAGGCACCCGGCACGGGGCGCGACCGGACCGCGGCTGCCCCCAATCTCTTTGTCGACCGCGAGGAGCTGCTGTTCGAGTCGTACCCCACGGTTCCCGTCTGCGGGGGGCGCGATGTCACGATCGGCATTCCCCGTGTGCTCGAGTTCTGGGACACCATGCCGTTCTGGTCGACGTTCTTCAGCACGCTCGGCTTTAAGGTGCGCGTCTCGGGACGCAGCACCAAGGCGATGTACGAGCGCGGTCTGGCGCACGTCACATCCGACACCGTGTGCTTCCCGGCCAAGCTCGTCCACGGGCACATCCGCAATCTCGTCGACGCCGGCGTCGACCGCATCTTCATGCCCATCATCACGACGGTGCCCACCGAAAACACCGCCTCTACCAGCGAGTGGATGTGCGCCGTCGTAAAGGGATACCCCTACGTGATGCGCAATTCCGATAACCCGGAGGAGCGTTTCGGCGTTCCGTTCGATACGCCGCTGTTCCACTGGTACGACGAGGGCGACCGAAACCGCCAGCTCAAGGCGTGGTGCAAGGAGACCTTCGATATCGATGCCGACCTGGTTGCCAAGGCGACCGAGCAGGCGGACCGCGCGCAGGAGACGTTTGAGAACCAGCTGCAGCTGCGCGGCAGGCAGGTGCTCGAGAACGTGCGCGAGGACGGCGGCTACGCGGTGGTGATCGCTTCGCGTCCGTACCACAACGACCCGCTGGTCAACCACGGGCTGCCCAAGCTCTTCTCTGAGCGCGGCATCCCCGTGCTGACGCCCGATGCGGTGCCGGGGGTCTGCAACGTCGATCTTTCCAACAGCCGCATCGACATCGTGAACAACTACCATGCGCGCATGCTGTCGTGCGCGGTCATCGTCGCATCGACGCCCGAGCTCGAGCTCGTGCAGATGGGCAGCTTCGGCTGCGGCCACGATGCGTATCTCACCGACGAGATCGCGCGCATGATGGGCGAGATGGGCTCCAAGGTTCCGATGATGATCAAGCTCGATGAGAGCGACGTCGCCGGTCCCATGGGCATTCGCGTGCGTTCGTTTATCGAGTCGGTCAACCGTCGTCGCGCGGAGGAGCGTGCCGAGGGCGCCCGGGTGCACGCGGTCCATCCGCTCGACGACCCGTATAAGGTCAAGTACACCAAGCGCGACCGGCACGACAAGATCGCGCTGGTCCCCAACACCTCCCATGCGTTCTGCAGGCTCATGACCGCGGCGATGCGCAATCAGGGCGTGCGCGCCGAGGCCCTTGATATCGGGCGCGAGGATGCCATCCGCCTGGGCAAACGCTATGTGCACAACGACATCTGCTTCCCCGCGCAAATCGTGATCGGCGAGGCGCTCGCGGCACTCGAGAGCGGTAAGTACGACCCGCACGACGTCGCCGTGGTGACTGGCAAGTATATCGGCGACTGCCGCCTGACGCACTACATGCCCCTGCTGCGCCGCGCGCTCGACGACGCGGGATACGACTATGTCCCGGTGCTCACCAACGACGACGTCGATGCCCACAATGCGCATCCGGGCTTCAAGCTCGGCCTTGGCCCGAGCATCCAGATCGCCTACGGTCTTCCCATGATCGATGCCCTCGAGGCCATGCTTAGGCGCATCCGTCCCTACGAGCTCGAGAAGGGCGCGGCGGACGCTGCGTTCGACCGCGCGCTCGATGAGGTTATCGAGGGCATGGAGCGCTCCGGGCTGAGAGGCCAGGCGACGGGCTTCAAACGCGCGCTTGCGATCATGGACGCCGTTCCGTACGACCGCTCGAACCCGCATCCGACCGTTCTCATCGTGGGCGAGTACCTGCTCAATTTCCATCTCGGCGCCAACCACGAGATCGAGCGCTACCTCGAGGACAACGGGCTCGAGGTCATCGAGGCGCGCATGACCGACGTGATCCGCAAGACCTATTTCTACAAGCATGCGCAGTCGCGCGAGTTCCACGTCGACCTGTCGCTGCCCGAAAAGGCCTGGTACGCCATGGCGGACAACCTGTTCGAGCTCGCGCACGACCGTTGCGACCGCCTGGGCGCGGCGAGCCCGCTCTACGAGCCGCCGACGCGCATGCCCGAGCTCGTGCGCGCGAGCGATAAGATCCTGCACCATACGTTCGATGCGGGCGAGGGCGTGCTGATTCCGGCGGAGATTCTCGAGCACGCCAAGCGCGGCTGCCGCAACTTCGTGATCCTGCAGCCGTTCGGGTGTCTGCCCAACCATGTCGTGGGGCGCGGGCTCATCCATGCGCTCAAGGAGCAGTATCCCACGGCGCAGTTCCTGCCGCTCGACTACGATCCCGACGTGAGCTTCGCCAACGTGGAGAACCGTCTTCAGATGCTCATCATGAACGCCAAGGCGCAGGGGTGCGGTGAGGCGCATGGCGAGACCGCGTAAGGACGCCGATGCGCCCGATGCACGCACCCGTATCATCGAGGCGTTTTGGGAGCTCATCGAGAACAACAGCATCTTCGAGCTGTCGGTTGGCGAGGTGACCCGCGCCGCCCAGTGCAATCGCGGAACGTTTTACTACTATTTTCACGATTTCGATGAACTCGTCGCCATCGCCATAGCCCAGCTGCTGCAGGATAACGAGCTCATCACCGATGCCCTCTGGCATTTTTCGAGCGAGGGCGACCTTTCGGCGTTCGACCGGCGCGACGTCCGCTGCCTGCTGCGGCGCATCGTCATCACCATGAGGGCGGGTGCCGCCGAGCAGGTCGTGCAGGGCATCCATACGATCATCATCGACCGCGTGAGAGAGATCGTCCACCCCGACGGAGAAGAGCTCAAGGCAGATTCGAGCTTTGCGGTGGGCTTTCTGGTCTCGGGCATCATGGGCTTTGTGATGGCGGTCGGCTTTGCCCGGGAGGGCGGCGAGGAGATAGACCTCGAGCAGCTGGGGGACAGCGCGGGCGCGTACCTGAGGGCGGTCGCCATGCAGACGGTGGAAACGGTCGCGCAAGTCGAGGGCGTCGATACATCCGAGCTGCTCGAACGCGTCTCCAAGGAGGCCGATGCCTATCGCGCATCGCGTGCGACGAGTCCCGACGTGGTGAAAGACGCCTAGGGTTTCTCTTGCGGGGCGCCTGTCGCGCATCGCGCGGTGAGTCCCGCGATGCGGTCATAACCTGCATTCATGTGAGCCGGGTTTATAGATATTCCTCCAGCTGTTAACATAGACAACCTGTGGGTAAAGAGACAAAAGCGCCGCCGACGGGCGGGCGTTTTGATTTCGATGAACTCATGTAAGGAAACGAGCATGTTAGATAGATTTACCGATCGAGCGCGCAAGGTCATGTCGATGGCCAAACAGGAGGCGCTCGACCTGCATACCAACAAGGTGGGTACCGAGCATCTGCTTCTGGCGCTTGCCAAGGAGGATGAGGGCATTGCCGCCGAGGCGCTGCGTTCGCTCGACATCTCCTACGATGACATCATGGATACTCTCAAAGAGGTCCAGACCACGGTTCCCGAGCCCAGTGAGGAGACCGAGGCGGCCAAGCTCGCCTTTACGCCGCTCGTCATTAGCGTGATGGAGCGTTCATTCCGCGTGGCGCGTGAGAACAACCAGACCTACGTGTCGACCGAGCACCTGCTCATCGGTATCGTCGAAGAGGGCAACGGCATGGCCATGGACATCCTCATGCGCCTGGGTGTGTCGTCCGCCTCCATCAAAAAGGCTATCGAGAAACTCACCGCCAAGGACCAGGACAAGAAGCGTCCGCTCGCCGGCGCCGGTGCTGGTCGTCCCGGTGCGGGCCTGCCGTTCTTTAGCGGC
>UQZC01000146.1 GCA_900545505.1 uncultured Collinsella sp. | reverse complement strand
GACATCGGTCGAGAGACGCTTTTTTCAACAGCATCCGTCAAGCTTTTGGCAAGTTTTTGGTCAGTTGAGCAGGGCTGTTGAAAACTCGACCCGCCGTTTGCCGACGACTACCGACCGCCCAGAGCGCCCTGCGCCCCTGGGAAAGCCCCGCGTCCTAGGCTCCATACCGTCGCCACCCAAAACGGAAAGGACGTGGGCACGATGACCGAAGCCGCTGTTGAAACCTACGACACCACGACGAGAGGCGCCGCCTCGATGGCAGCCTATCGCGCCGTTCGCATCCTGCAGCTCTTGGGCGAAAACACCGGCGAAGACAAGGCCATGCTTTCCGATGAGCTGATCCGGCGCCTCGCCCATCCCGACGACCCCGCCCGCATGCCCATCTCGGCGGCGCGGCGCAGCATCTACACCGCCATCTCCGCGCTTCGCCATGCCGGATACGAAATTGAGTACAAACGCGGCGTGGGCTACAAACTTCTTACCCGTCCGCTCACCGACGAAGAGATCATCCGGCTCCACGGTATGGTCATGCGCAACCGCTCCACGCCTATCGCTATCCGCAAGAGCATGGCGCAGCACTTAGTTGCCATGGCGAGTGCCGACGTTCGCGGCTACCTCGATACACCCGAACCCGTTCCGAGCGCAGGCAGCAGGGCTACCAAGTCAACACGCACGCCCATCAAGCGCATCGACACGTGCGAGCTCGTCGAGCAGGCCATCGACCACGGAACCACGGTGAGTTTTGATATTTCGAGCGTCACGACACGCGGCGAAACCGAAGCAGCACGGATGACACTCCGTCCCTTTGCCATCAGGCAGCGCGATGGCATCTCGTATCTGCTGGGAACGGTCTACGACGCCCGAGGCACCGACGATACGCTGCGCACCGTCGAGATCGCCCGTATGAGAAACGTCAGCACGCGCCTGCTCGACGGCAAGAAGCTCTTCGCCGCCCTCGACGAGGAGGACGACGCCTCCTCCGCCGCATAAGACCCTCCGCCGCCCATTCGACTACCCGTACCGCCCATCCGATTCTGTATTAAAAACCCGCCAGGCTGTTGTAAAAATGGACATCAGCGCTACTATAGTTCCACTTGCACTTTGTTCCAGTGCAGTGTTTCCAGCCATTTTTATACTGGGGGTAATGATATGAAGGATATCACCATCAGTCGCAGGAGCCTTCTGGTCTCCGCCGGCCTGCTCGCGCTCGCCCCGCTCGCCGGGTGCGGCGGCAACTCTGGTTCCGGCTCTGCTGCCGCCGGTTCCGACTACACCATCGGCGTTCTGCAGCTCACCGAGCACTCCGCACTCGATGCCGCCAACGACGGCTTTGTCAAGGCCATCAAGGAGAGCGGCCTTAAGGTCAAGATCGACCAGAAGAACGCCCAGAACGACCAGTCCACGTGTAAGTCCATTGCCGACAAGTTTGTGGGCGACAACGTCAACCTGATTTATGCCATCGCCACGCCCGCCGCGCAGGCTGCCGCCGGCGCCACGGCCGATATCCCCATCGTGGGCTGCGCCATCACCGACTACGCCGCCTCCGGCCTGGTCCAGGACAACGACAAGCCCGGCACCAACGTCACGGGCGCTTCCGACCTCACCCCGGTCGCCGAGCAGCTCGAGATGATGCAGAAGGTCCTGCCCGACGTTAAAAAGGTCGGCCTGCTCTACTGCACCGCCGAGTCCAACTCCGACGTCCAGATCAAGGCCGCCAAGAAGGAGCTCGACAAGCTGGGCCTCGAGTACACTGACTTCACCGTCTCGAGCTCCAACGAGATTCAGTCCGTCGTCGAGTCTGCCGTGGGCAAGGTCGACGCGCTGTACTCCCCCACCGACAACACCATCGCCGCGGGTGCCTCGCAGGTCGGCCAGATCTGCAAGGAAAACAAGCTTCCCTTCGTGACTGGCGAGGAGGGTATGTGCATGGCCGGCGGCCTGTTTACCCTCTCCATCAACTATGAGGACCTGGGCTACGCCGCGGGCGAGATGGCCGTTAAGATCCTGAAGGGCGAGGCCAAGCCCGAGGATATGCCGATCAAGCACCTCTCGAGCAAGGACCTGGTCGTCGTCAAGAACGACGAAATGGCCGAGGCCCTGGGCATCGACCTTTCCGCCCTGGACGCGTAATGCCATACGCGGCATGCGTCTAGAGCCCGTGCTCGCGCTTTAGCCGCGTTATTCAATATCTGAGCCACAGGGGCGGGCGCTGTAGACCGGCGTCCGCCCTGCTTGTTTCAGGTAAAACAAAACGTCTGTCCGTAACTCTTCTATGCATTGTTACCGCTATTATGGAAAATCACGTGTCCACCCTATTCTAGGAGGTATGAAGCATGCTCATTGCATTGCGGGGCGCCGTTTCGCAGGGCGTCCTCTGGGGCATTATGGTGCTTGGCGTGTTTATCACGTTCCGCCTGCTCGACATTCCCGATATGACCTGCGACGGCAGCTTTGCCCTCGGCGGCTGCGTCTGCGCTGTGCTCATCGTCAATAACAACGTCGACCCGCTGTTCGCCGTGCTGGCCGGTATGTGCGCCGGCGCCATCGCGGGCGCCGTCACGGGCATTTTGACCACCGTCTTTGAGATTCCTGCGATCCTCGCCGGAATCCTCACCCAGATCAGCCTGTGGTCCATCAACCTGCGCATCATGGGCAAGTCCAATACGCCCATTCTTGCCAAGGGCACCGTGTTCTCGGCCGTCAGCAATATGACCGGTCTGCCGCAGTCCACCGTTGCCATCATCTTGGGCATCCTGCTCGCCGTGGCTATCGTTGCCATCCTGTATTGGTTCTTTGGCACCGAGATCGGCTCGGCGCTGCGAGCCACCGGCAACAACGAGTACATGATCCGCGCTCTGGGCGTCAACACCAACTCCACCAAGATGATCGCCCTCGTGCTCTCCAACGCCCTCATCGGCCTTTCGGGCGCTCTCATCTGCCAGAGCCAAAAGTATGCCGACATTGGTATGGGCACCGGTGCCATCGTTATCGGTCTTGCCGCCATTGTTATCGGCGAGGTGCTCGGCCGTCTGCTGCCCGGCGGCCTCACGCAGTTTAGCGTCCGTCTTGCCTCCGCCGTCTTTGGCTCCGTGGTGTACTTCCTTATCCGCGCCATCGTGCTGCAGTTGGGCATGGACGCCAACGACATGAAGCTGCTCTCCGCCGTAATTGTCGCCGTGGCCCTGTGCGTGCCCGTGGTTTGGGAGCGCTATAAGCTCCGCAGCTCCTACACGAAGGGAGATGAGGCAGATGCTTAAGCTCTCGCATGTCAAGAAGACCTTTAACAAGGGCACCGTCACCGAGAAGCGCGCGCTCACCGGCGTCGACCTCACCCTGAATGACGGCGACTTTGTAACCGTGATCGGCGGCAACGGCGCCGGCAAGTCCACGCTGCTCAACATGATCGCCGGCGTGTACCCGCTCGATTCGGGCGTTATTGAGCTCGACGGCACCGACATCTCGCGCCTGAGCGAGTCGCAGCGCGCCAAGTACCTGGGCCGCGTGTTTCAGGACCCCATGCGCGGTACCGCTGCCGACATGCAAATCGCCGAGAACCTGGCCCTCGCCAAGCGTCGCGGCCAGCGTCGCGGCCTTTCGTGGGGCGTCACCAAGGCCGAGAAAGATGAGTACGTTGAGCTGCTCAAGCGCCTGGACCTTGGTCTGGACACGCGTCTCAACGCCAAGGTCGGCCTGCTCTCGGGCGGCCAGCGCCAGGCACTCACCCTGTTGATGGCCACGCTCACCAGGCCGCGCCTGCTGCTGCTCGACGAGCACACCGCGGCTCTCGACCCCAAGACGGCCTCTAAGGTGCTCAACCTGACCGAGGAGATCGTCGACGAGAACCACCTGACCACGCTCATGGTCACGCACAACATGAACGACGCCATCCGTCTGGGCAACCGTCTGATCATGATGCACGAGGGCCATGTGATCTACGACGTGGCCGGCGACGAGAAGAAGTCGCTCACCGTGGCCGACCTGCTGCAGAAGTTCGAGGAGGTCTCGGGCGGCGAGCTCGCCAACGACCGCATGCTGCTAAGCTAAAACCTGCCAAATAGGGACAGGTTTATTTTGGCAGGTTTTATCTGCGCAAACGTCAAACCCGCCGCTAAGGGACAGACGCCCTTGCGGCGGTTTTCGCATATGATGTCGATAATCCGATATTCAACCAGACATTCTGGCTAAGGACTAAGGAAACTGCCATGAAAAGACTCCCCCGCCTTGCGTTAGCCGCCGCGTTGTTTGCCGGCGCGCTCGCAGGCATCCCAAGCCTCGCTTTCGCGGGGAACCTGCCCGCCGCTATTGACGGCTCCGTGGCCGTCATGCACACCAACGACATCCACGGC
>UQZC01000145.1 GCA_900545505.1 uncultured Collinsella sp. | reverse complement strand
CACGGTGCGTTGCCTTACGTCCGGCGACATCATTCGCCTGGACGAGGGCGCTCGAGCCGCGTTTGGCCTCGCCAAGGACCTGGGCGTCGATGCCGTCGACCTGCTCGACGGCGTGTCGCTTTCCGCATCGAGCACCCTGTTCGTCGATAGCATGCTCGCGCGCACGCCCGCGCTCGAGGCCGATCGCGACGCTGCGTTCCGCCGTACCGTCGAGCGCCTGGACACGCTCGGCAAGATGGACTTTACGGTACCCGCCTCGCTCAAGGCCACGCTGCGTGGCTACCAGGTCGACGGCTACCAGTGGCTCGGCTCGCTTGAGCATCTGGGCCTCGGCGGTATCTTGGCCGACGATATGGGCCTGGGCAAAACGCTCCAGATGATCGCGCATATCCTGGTGCGCGTGGAGGCGGGGGACAACAAGCCCACGCTCGTGGTATGCCCGGCCTCACTCGTGTACAACTGGACTGCCGAGCTGGAGCGCTTTGCGCCCTCGCTGGATGTGTGCGCCATCGTGGGCGCCAAGGCTCAACGCCGCGTGCAGATAGCAGGCGCCGACGAGCATAACGTGGTCGTGACGTCGTATGACCTCATGCGCCGCGATATCGACGAGTATGCCGAGCGGGACTTTGCCCGCGTGGTGCTCGATGAGGCCCAGTACATTAAAAACCCGCTCACCCAGGTGGCGCGCGCCGCAAAGCGCCTGCCTGCCGGCGTGCGCTTTGCCCTGACGGGCACGCCCATCGAAAACCGCCTATCTGAGCTCTGGAGCATCTTCGACTTTTTAATGCCGGGCCTGCTCGGCACGCGCGAGTCGTTTGCCAAGCGCTTCGAAAGCCCGGTCGAGCATGCCGAGGGCGACAGTGCCGCTCGCCTGCAAGCGCTCGTGTCGCCGTTTGTGTTGCGCCGTGTCAAGGAAGACGTGGTGGCCGACCTGCCCGAGAAGATCGAGGATACGGTCATGGCGCAGCTCACCGGCGAGCAGCGCAAACTCTACCTGGCCAACCAGGACCGCATCGCCCAACAGGTGCAGCATCGCGAGGCATCCGAGTTTAAGAAGGACAAGCTCAAGGTGCTCGCCGAGCTCACCAAGCTGCGCCAGATCTGCTGCGACCCGCGTCTGCACTACGAGGATTACAAGGCGGGGAGCGCCAAACTCGATACGTGCATGGAGCTCGTGCACGGCGCACTCGACGGCGGACATCGCATCCTGTTGTTCAGCCAGTTTACGGGTATGCTCGATATTATCGGTAAGCGCCTGGCCAAGGAGGACATCGCCTTCCTTAAGCTCACGGGCGCTTCGTCTAAGGAGAGCCGCGCCAAGATGGTCGCGCAGTTCCAAGCGGGCGAGGTTCCGGTCTTTTTGATTTCGCTCAAGGCGGGCGGCGTGGGCCTTAACTTGACGGCTGCCGACGTGGTCATCCACTACGACCCGTGGTGGAACGTGGCGGCGCAGGACCAAGCAACTGATCGTGCACACCGTATTGGCCAGCAGCATACCGTGACCGTGTACAAGCTCATCGCCAAGGACACGATCGAGGAACGCATTATGCAGATGCAGGAGTCCAAGCGCGACCTGGTCAACAGCGTACTCGGCGGCGACGGCATCTCGTCGGCACTGTTCACGCGCGAGGATGTTCTGGCGCTTCTCGGCGGCGACGGGCGCTAGCCGCGCGCGGGGTGGGACTGCTGGAGTGGGCAGGACGGTCGACGCATTTTGGCCCGACCGCTTGCCTGATCCGTTATGTGTTCATTTGCCATGCCGTGGATGGTTTGTCTGCCTTTGGGCATAAGAACCATCAAGAACATTGGCACATCAGCAAAGGAGAACATCATGGCGAAATTCTTTAAGGACCCCGACGGTAAGCTCATCGCTGCCCTTGGCGACGGCGTTGCGACCCCTGCCGGTTGCACGGAGCTGACCGCAAATACTGAGGACGCGGCGCACGAGAAGCACGTGCCCGTCGTCGAGACCGAGCGCGACGGTCACGTGATTCGCGCACGCGTTGGCTCGGTCGAGCACCCCAGCCTGCCCGAGCACTACATTGAGTGGATCGCCCTTGAGGCCGAGGGCCGTCTGGAGGTCCATTACCTCCAGCCCGGCATGAAGCCCGCGACGTTTTTCGCGGGCGGCTCCAAGACCGGTACCGTCTATGCCTACTGCAACCTGCACGGGCTGTGGTCCGCGACATTCTAGGAGCGCGTCCCCGCTCGGGGTATCATAGCTAGCATATGCACATGCAAGCGCCGACTGCATTATGCGGCCGGCGCTTTTACTACGATTTCGATGGTTTACGACGGAAAGGGCTGGGCCATGAAGCTCGCGCTTGCACAGATCGATATGCGCCTGGGTGATATTGAGGGCATTTGCGGCCGCATCGAGGACCAGGCTCGTCTGGCCCACGAGCGCGGAGCGCGCGTGCTGTGCGTTCCAGCTCCGCTCTTTATGGGCGCCATGCCCGGTGGCCTGGTGGGCGCTGCCGACTTTGAGCACGACATGCTTGCCGGCTTGACTGGTGTCGCCGAGCGTATCCAGGAGCTTGACATGATCTGCATCGTGCCCGCGGCGGTTTCGTTTGAAGGCCAGCCGCTGCTCGACTACATGATGCTCAAGGACGGTCATGTGGTGCCGGCGCGTTCGAGCATTGCCTTGCAGCGTGGCGAGAACAACGACACGCGTTGGGCGCCGCCGGTGTTCGACGTGGACGGCGTGCGCATCGCCGTGATTTTTGACTTGGACCGCGAGCTCGAGATGTTGCCGACCGGCGTCGACCTCATCGCGTATTTCCAATTCAACGCGTTTGACATGACCGACCGCGAGACTGCCGCCATTGCCGCCGTTCGCAGCGGCGCCTACCGCAAGATCGCATCCAAGCGCAGCGTGTGGTTTGCCTGCATGGCGCCGGTCGGTGCCTATGACGAGTCGGTGTATACCGGCGGTTCGTTTGTGCTCGACGACTGCGGTCGCGTGGTGGCCCAGGCGCCGTGTTTTGAGGAGAGCCTGCTGGTTCAGGAGATTCAGCGCGGCGTGATGCTCGATGCCCTGGAAGATCACGAACTGCCCGAGTTCCGTTCCGAGGAGTGGTTGTGGCAGGCGCTGGTGCTCGCCGTGCGCGACAACGCTCGGGCCCACGGTGCGTCGCGTGCTGTGGTGGCACTCGAGGGTGACCTGCCGTCATCCCTGCTGGCGGCGCTGGCCGTTGACGCTCTGGGTTCGCGTAACGTAATTGGCCTGGTGCTGGGGCGCAACCGTATCTTTACGCCGGCGCAGGAGGAGGCCGAGGCTGCCCGCTGTGCCGCCGTCCGTGCCATCGCCGAGCGTTTGCACATTCGCACCGTCGAGCGCGATGCACCGGATGCGGCGCGTGTGCTCGATCGCGACGTGTCGGCGGGCGATGCCGAGCGTCTGCGCTCGCGCACGCTGGGCCTCATGCTGGAGGACACGGCGCTCGAGCTGGGTGCGATGGCGCTGAGCCCGCTGTCCAAAACCGAGTATGCGCTGGCGGCGCCGGCGCTTTGCGGCGGCTACCAGGGCGACTTTGCGCCCTTTGGCGATGTGTACCTGTCGACGCTTGAGTTTGTGGCACGTGTGCGCAACCGCACGTCTGCCGTGGTGCCCCAAGAGCTCGTGACGCTCAACGCGGTGGAGGATTGCATGGAGCGCGTGCTGGCGCAAGCGCTCTCGACGATCGACGGTCCGGTCGATATGCTCGACCGCGCGGCACAGCTGCTCGGCGGGCTTGAGCCGGGTGAGGTCGATGGCGCGCTCGAGGCGCACGTGGACCGCAATCGAGCTTTCGACGACATCCCGATGGCCGCTGGCAAGCCTGAGGCTTGCTCGCTGCTGCTGATGCTCGTTCGACAGGGTGAGGCTGCCCGCCGCATGTTGCCGATGGCGCCGATCGTCTCGGCCCGTTCGTTTGCCGAGCGTGCCTGGCCGTATATGCTCGCGTGGTCCGACCTGGGGCTTAACGGCAAGGAGCGTATGACGGTCGATTCGCTGGCGCGCGCCGAGGTGCGCCGTTTTGCTGACGAGGATACGAGCGAGCGCGTGCGAAACGAGATGATGGGCGTGCTGGGCGAGCTACTGGGTATTTCGCCCGAGCAAATGGAGGAGCTGCGCTCCGAGGACGGTCAGCGTCGTTTGCACGAGGGAATGAAAAAGTTCGAGGGCGAGGTTCAGGACGCCATCGATAAGATGATGGGCGGTCAGGGCGGCCCGCAAGGTGGGCCCCAGGGCGGACCGATGCCGCACCCGCCGGTGGATCCAAGGCAGTTCCCCTTTTTCTCTCAAAACTAACTCTGGGATAGGGCCAAGGTTACGCGGTTTTACCAAACCGCGTAACGAGTCGA
>UQZC01000144.1 GCA_900545505.1 uncultured Collinsella sp. | reverse complement strand
TGACCGACCCCGCCTATCGCATCATGTGCCGCCGCCGCGGTGCCAACCTTGCCTACAGCGAGATGGTGAGCGTGGCTGGCCTTGCCTATGCCAGCAACAAAACGTGGCGCCTGGTGCTGCCGGCCGACGAGGAGCAGCAGATTTGCGTGCAGCTCTTTGGCTCCAAGCCCGAGCAGTTTGCGAGTGCCGTCGCCGCCGTCGAGGAGCGTGTGGGCGATCGCCTGTCGCTCATCGATATCAATATGGCATGCCCCGCCCGCAAGGTTGTTACCAAGGGCGAGGGCTCGGCGCTCATGCGCACGCCCGACCTTGCGGAGAAGATCGTTGAGGCCACGGTGGGCGCGGCGCACGTGCCCGTGACCGTAAAGATCCGCAAGGGTTTTTATGCCGAGGACCGTAATGCCGCGACGTTTGCCCAGATGCTCGAAGGCGCAGGGGCTGCCGCAGTCGCCGTGCACGGTCGTTGCGCCACGCAGCTCTATACGGGCCAGGCCGATTGGTCGGTCGTCGATGAGGTGGCCGACGCCGTCGAGATTCCCGTTATCGGTTCGGGCGATGTGTTCTCGGCCGAGGACGCTACTGAGCATCTGCAAGGCTCGAGTGCCAGCGCGGTGTTTATCGCGCGCGGCATCTACGGCAATCCGTGGGTGTTCGGTGATGCTCGCGCCCTTGCGCTCGATGGCATACCGGTGCCGGCGCGCAGCTCCGTCGAGCGCCTGGACGCCCTGCGTGAACACCTTACGCTGACGCATGAGCTCCTGCCGCTCATGTCGCGTGCCCGCACGTACGCAAGCTGGTACTTAAAAGGCATGCCCCATGCTGCCGCTTGGCGTGCCCATGTGGTGCGCTGTTCCACATACGAGGAGTTTATGGCGCTGGTCGATGAGATCGAGCGCGATGTGGTGGCCTGCGAGGCCGCACTTGCAGCCGGCGAATCGGTGCCCCCTCATCCGCTGGAGGCTTAAGGGTGGCCGTTACCGCGCTGTACGTGCACGTGCCGTTTTGCGCTCAAAAGTGCCGGTACTGCGACTTTGACTCGCGCAGTTTTGCTCCGTGCGACCTGAGCGCTGCGCTCGATGCCTATTTTGAGCAGTTGTACGCGCGCCTCGATGCTTTTGGCAAAGCTGGAGCCCTTGACCAGATCCGCACCGTCTATGTTGGCGGCGGTACGCCGTCGCTGGCGGGGGAGCGCTTGGTGGAGCTGGCGCGGCTTATTCGTGCGTCGTGCGCCCCTGTTGAGTTGACCTGCGAGGCCAATCCTGAGTCGCTGACCGCCGAGCTTGCCGCTGCGCTTGCCAAGGTTGGTGTCACACGCATCTCTCTGGGCGTGCAGACGCTCGATAACACCGAACTGGCTGCTATTGGCCGTATTCACGATGCCGATCGGGCGCTCGCTGCCATCGCGACGGTGAAGGACGCTGGCCTTGATGTGTCGTGCGACCTTATGTGTGGCCTTCCCGGGCAGACGGCGGCGAGTTGGCAGCGCACGCTCGATGGCGTGCTCACAGCGACTCCGCATCATGTGTCGGTCTACCCGCTCACGCTTGAGGAGGGCACACCGCTCTATCGCATGGCGTGCCGTGACGAGTCGCTCGAGCCCGATGAGGATTTCCAGGCCGCATGCATGGACGTTGCGCGCGAGCGGCTGAGTTCGGCGGGCTATCACCCGTATGAGGTGGCAAGCTATGCGCTCGACGGGCATGAGTGCGCCCATAACATTGCCTACTGGACCGGACGGGGCTACCTGGGCCTGGGTCGCTCTGCCGCGGGCATGCTCGATGCTGAGGATTTCGACCGCCTTGCAGGTTTGTTCCCCGGTGTGTCTTCTCGAGGCGATGCGCACCGCGTACGTCTGGTGCAACGTGACGATGCCGCGACGGCGTTCGAGGCCGAATTTCTGTCGCAGCGTGAGGCTGCGGCCGAGGACCT
Organism: uncultured Collinsella sp.; assembly: GCA_900545505.1. Taxonomy (GTDB): domain Bacteria; phylum Actinomycetota; class Coriobacteriia; order Coriobacteriales; family Coriobacteriaceae; genus Collinsella. The sequence continues at coordinate 2,434 of UQZC01000144.1, read as the reverse complement.
GATGCTCGCTTGTCGCATGACGCGCGGTATTGTGTCCGACCTGTTGGTTCGTGCGGCTTGCGTCATCCCAACGGGCGAGCTGGCAGCTGCCTGCGATCGCGCGCTCGAATTGGGTCTTGCCACTTGGGTTCCCGAGACGCTCGGGGTCCATGAGGGACCCTTCACTTCGGCAGACGTCCTCGCGGGCCATGTTCGAGCTCGTCTGGCGCCGACCCACCTGGGCTGGCTCGATGGAAATGTTCTGTTCGAGCTGTTTTGGGATCTAGCTTAGGCCGCTCGGGTAGAATTACCGGAATATATACGCTGCTGTGAGCAGGAGGTTGCCGCGCATGGCGACGATGAACGAAAAAGATTACTACGAGATTCTGGGTGTCTCCAAGGACGCCACCTCGCGTGATATTCAAAAGGCCTTCCAGCAAAAGGCTCGTAAGCTCCATCCGGACGTCAACAAAGAGCCGGATGCCGAGGAAAAGTTTAAAGAGGTTTCCGAGGCCTACGCCGTGCTTTCGGATGAGCAAAAACGTGCGCGCTACGACGCCATGCGTTCGGGCAACCCCTTTGCCGGTGCTCCTACGGCTTCGCCCTATGGTGGCGGCTACGCCGGTAGCGCGGGTTATGGCAATCCCTTTGAGGGCGGCTTTCCTTTTGGCGGCGCTTGGGGCCAGCAGCGTCGTGGGCAGGCTGCCTATAATCCCGAGAACGGCGCCAACGTGGTCGTCGATATCAAACTCGACGCCAAGGAGGCCAAGGGCGGTGCCCGCAAGACCGTCCGCTACACGCGCTTCGATACTTGTGGTCACTGCGGCGGCTCGGGCTCCGTTTCGTCTGAGCATGCCCATACCTGCCCGAGCTGCGGTGGTCGCGGCCACATCGACGTCGACCTGTCCTTCCTGTTTGGTGCGGGCACATTCCAGTCGGTCTGCCCCGAGTGCGGCGGTTCCGGTAAGGTCGTGGCCGACCCCTGCCCTGATTGCGGCGGCAGCGGTCGTACTCGCGTAACCTCCGAGCAGACGATTGAGTTTCCTGCCGGCACGCACGATGGCGACGAGGTCCGCATTAGCGGCATGGGTCATGCTGGCACCAACGGTGCCGCGGGCGGCGACCTGGTCGGCCGCGCCCATGTTGAGGCCGAGCGCTTGGAAGGCAAAGCTCGTACCGGTTTTTACCTGATGGGCATCGTGGCGCCGTTTTTGGCACTCTCGGCCATCTCGGGCGTGTTCTCGGCCTTTGCCGTGATGTGCTTTATTCCGTTTACCATGGGCCTGTTCATGGTGCTTTCGGACGGTGTGCTTCATCGTAGTCTGCTGTGGTGGAAGCGCGGTGCGATGCAGTTTGCCAACGGTTTTGCCAACGGCTTCATGTTCGCGCTCGTGTCGGTTTGGTTCGCGAGCTGCTCGCAACGGGCCATGCTTTCGCCGTATCAAATGCAATAACATCAAACCCTCTGTTTGCGGTCGGCCCAGCTTGGGTATAGGACGCACTGTGACAATAATGAAAGTCGGAAGGATTAGGTCGTGTCGGAAAATAGGGATTACTACGAGGTGCTTGGCGTCGACAGGGATGCCGACGCGCGGACGATTAAGCGTGCGTTTCTAAAGAAGGCCCGTACCGTACATCCGGATGTTTCGGACGACCCCGAGGCCGAGGCCAAGTTCAAGGAGCTCAACGAGGCCTATTCCGTTCTTTCCGACGAGCAGAAGCGTGCTAACTACGACCGTTACGGCACCGCCGACGGCCCTGGTGGTTCGGGCTACGTCGATATCAACGATATCTTTGGTGGCATGGGCATGGACGACTTGTTCTCGTCGTTCTTTGGCGGCAGTGCCGGCGGAGGCGCCCGCAGCCGTCGTGAGCGTCGTCGCGGACGTGACATGGCCATCTCGCTTTCGGTGACGCTCGAGGAGGCGGCGCTCGGCTGCAAAAAGACGATCAGCTATGATCGCCTTGCTCCTTGCGAGGACTGCAATGGAACCGGTAGGGCAGAGGGCGCGCAGGAAAAGCAGTGCGGCCGCTGCCACGGTACGGGCTACGTCACGACGGTTCAGCGTTCGTTCCTGGGCCAGGTTCAGTCCTCTTCGCCTTGCCCCGACTGCCATGGCGAGGGCACGGTTATCGACCATCCCTGCGAGACCTGCGACGGTCAGGGCCGCACGCCTTCGCATGAAAAGATCGACATCGATATTCCCGCTGGCGTTTCTACCGGTCGTCAGCTGCGCGTGAGCGGCTTTGGCGAGGCCGGCCTTCGCGGCGAGCCTTCGGGCGACCTGATTGTCAACGTGCGCGTTGCCGACCATGAGCGCTTTAAGCGTAACGGCGACGACCTGTACCTGGTGAGCGATATCTCGATTGCGCAGGCTGCACTCGGCTGCGAGATCGAGGTCGAGGGCATTATGCCCGACGAGGTCGTTAAGGTGACGGTTCCCGCCGGCGCCCA
>UQZC01000143.1 GCA_900545505.1 uncultured Collinsella sp. | reverse complement strand
GGTTTGACGGGGCTTTGGTTTGAGGGGCAGGAGCACTTTGGCTCCACGCTTCTCAAAGAAGATCCCGAACATGTTGAAGGCGCCGATGCGGTTTCTGGTACCGGTGGGATGTCTTCGGTGAGTCCGGCAAATGGCGCGGCTTCTTCGGTGCTTGAGCGTTCTTGGGCTTGGCTGAATGCTTATTTTGCGGGGCAGGAGCCTCGGTTTACGCCGCCGTTGCATATGATTGGCACGGCGTTTCAGCGTGAGGTTTGGTTTGAGCTGCTTTCTATCCCGCGTGGCGAGGTCGCTACGTATGGTGAGATCGCCCAGCGTGTTGCGGCTCGACATCGTGTACCGGGAAACGAAGCACCTGTTGTGTCTCCCCGTGCCGTGGGGGCCGCGGTCGCGCGGAATCCTATTTCGATCATTGTGCCGTGCCATCGCGTGGTTGCCGCCGACGGCTCGCTTAACGGATATGCCGGCGGGCTTGACCGCAAGGAGTGGCTGCTTCGGCTCGAGGGCGCGTACGAGGAATAACGTTCGAGCACTTTGCATAGCCAAGACGCCGTGAAAGAACGGGATGCGCTTTCCGAATGGCGTCCCAAACGGAAACCGTGTCCCGGAATACAGCCTTAGAGTGGGATGCCGTTTCCGGTTGAGACCACTTGCTTGGACATCTTTCTACGCCCGCTTCTGCAGGGCATAGATCGACTTATCCATGTTGAACAGGTAAGCCGCGACGCAGACGATGAAGAATGCCGGCAGATTACCGAAACCGAAGACTTCGCAGCCAATCAGGATGGGTGCGAGCAGCGTATTGGTGGCGCTGCCAAAGACGGCTGCGTAGCCCAGCGCGGCGCAAAGCGCGATGGACATGCCGAGTTGAGCCTCGTTATGGCGACATCTGGGTAACAGAAAGGCCCGCGTTCCTCAGAGGCAAGATAGGCAATTCTGCTTTTGAGGTAGATCTCAATTCTGCCGACCGCATCAAACATTAACTGCCGGAGGGCTCGGTCAAATTCATACGTGTAGATGATGGTTTCGAATGTTGTGCCTTCGCGAAAGATGGTAATCCCGGACTTGCATTTGGTTTTGTAGGGAAACCAGTAGGCCGACAGTTTGTAGTGGCCGACTTCGACCAAAGCTCGCTCGAGTTCGCTTTGATCAGAGCACTTAAGACCCCTGTATTCTGTCAATAGTGCTATTTGTTCGTTAGATGGATATCCGCGACTTCCGGTATTTCATTTAAGCCTCTTGATAGAAAAAGAGCTGGAGTTGCGCATCGTTGAGAGGCTTTCCAGCTTTAGCAAAACAAACTTATAAGATGCGACGGGCCGCGTCAAGATAATTACCGGACGGCCTAGGAGGCGGCTGGTTGGCTGGCTTAAAACCTAGCGCGTGAGATGACGCTCCACGCTATTCAGCGCGCTTGATAGGATGACGAACCACAGTCTTAAGTTTCTCCGGTGCACATTTGCGTGGATCGGAGAGATAGATTTCGTGATGGAAACGGGTGTCTGAGAAGTCGGGGACATAGCCCTGCTCGGTCGTGTATTCATTCATAGCGCCTACGGTCGCCGGTTCGTTGTCGTAGGGCCCGGTGTGCATGCATTGAACGCAGAGGCCCTCGTCAACTTTAAGCAGCTCGACGGCAGAAAAGTCAAGTTTCTTTTTGGTCGTGGCTTCCGCGACTGCCCAGTCAAAGTCATCTCGGGTGACGAAATCGGGCAGGCGAATGCACGAGATAAAGTTGAAATCGTCCTTGCGTACATAATCGATGTCGCCGCTCGGGGAGTCTTGCCACCAGAAACCCTCGAGCGGCGGTACCACAAAGTCGAAATAGCCCTTGATACTCCTTGAGCCTTTCTTCGACATCTTGACGGTATAGGCGATGCCGTAAAGCAGCGGCAGGGCGTTTTGATACTCGCCACCTTCAGTATTTGGGTCGCCCTTTCCGCGAACGGCAACGTAGCTCATAGGCGGGACAGTTACGATGCTCGGCTTGCTTGCAGGTTTGTAGAGCTCCTTGCATTCCTTCTTAAAGTCGAACGCCATGTTGGCCGCCTTTCTGCGTATTGGCCTGCTTAGATAACGGAATCATATCATAGAAACGAACAGCCGTTCGAATGATTTTGCTGACAGATAGAGATGCGTGCGTTGTGTTTGGCGGTCGGCCTGACCCCGTCGATGATTTCTCTGCCTTCCCGGCGCTTGCCTGCGCTCCCCGTTTCCCCATATAAAACCTGCCAAAATGAACCTGTCCCTTTTTGGTCGGCGTGAAATGGGTAATACTAAAGAGTTATCCGACCAGATGGGAATTAATCGATGGCTTATATCGAATTCAAAGACGTCATCAAGGCGTACGGCGAGGGCGATGCCCGCATTCACGCGCTCGACGGCGCGAGTTTTACGGTCGAGCGCGGTGAGCTCGCCATTATCCTGGGCGCTTCGGGTGCCGGCAAGACCACGGCGCTCAACATCCTGGGCGGTATGGACACGGTAACCTCCGGCACCGTAACGGTGGACGGGCGCGATGTGAGCTCCGCTAACGAGGCGCAGCTCGTGGAATACCGCCGCGCCGACGTCGGCTTTGTCTTCCAGTTCTACAATCTGGTCCCTAACCTGACGGCGCTTGAGAACGTCGAACTCGCGGCGCAAATCTGCCCCGATTCGCTCGATGCCGAGCAAACGCTTTGCCAGGTTGGCCTGGGCGAGCGCCTCGCCAACTTCCCCGCGCAGCTTTCGGGCGGCGAGCAGCAGCGCGTGTCCATTGCCCGCGCACTGGCAAAGAACCCCAAGCTGCTTCTGTGCGACGAGCCCACGGGCGCGCTCGACTATAAAACCGGCAAGCAGATCTTGCAGCTGCTGCAGGATACCTGCCGCAAGCAGGGCATTACGGTCATCATCATCACGCACAACTCCGCGCTCGCGCCCATGGCCGATCGCCTGATTCGCTTTAAGAGCGGTCGCGTGGAGAGCGAGACGGTCCAGCAAAATCCCGTGCCTATCGAGACGATCGAGTGGTAGCGCCCATGGATCAGGACCGCCAAAACAGCCAACGCCGCGACGCGCGGAACACGGAGCGCGAGCAGGATTTTACGACCTACCGCACTGCCCAAAGCTCAAACGACATGGTGCCGACGGTGTTTCGCCGTGGTGTCTACCGCACGATTCGCGGCAGCCTCAAACGCTTCTTGTCCATCGTCGTGATCACTGCGCTCGGCGTGAGCGTGATGTGCGGCCTCAAGGCGGGTTGCGAGGATCTGTGCGATTCGGTCGACGCTTACTTTGACCAGCAGAATGTTTATGACATTAACGTGCAGTCGACCTATGGTCTGACCGATGACGATCTTGCTGCGATCCAAGAGGTCGATGGCGTCGAAACGGCCGAGGGCATCTACACCGAGACCGCCTACACCGCCGTGGGCACAACGCGCGAGCGCGTGGTCGTGCAAAGTCTCTCCAAGGAGAACATCGATCAGCCAGTGCTCGTGAACGGCGATTTGCCCGAGAGCGCCGATGAGGTCGCGGTGACTTCGAAGTTCCTGAAGGCTTCGGGCAAAAAGCTCGGCGATACGGTGAGTTTTGCCGCCAATGACGCGAGCTCGTCGAACCAAAGCGCCAAGGATCAGTTTGCCGCGGGCGATTACACCATTACGGCCGAGGTCCTCGATCCCACTGATGTGAGCTCCGACTCGACAGTCAACGCCTTTCGCGCTGCTTCGGCGGCGGACTATAAGTTCTATGTGAGCGAGGACGCCGCGACATCTTCCTCCTACTCCGCCGTCCACGTGATCGTCGAGGGAGCCAAGAGCCTCAACTCCTATTCCGATGCCTACACGACAAAGATCAACGAGGTCAAGAGTAATATCGAGGAGATCCGCGAGGAGCGTGAGAAGGCGCGCGCTCAGGAGCTGACGGTCGACACGCCGACAAGCTTGGATGCGGCCGAGCGTCAGGCCGCCATGCTCTTTGGGATCGAGCAGGACAACATCAATCGCATGGCCGAGGGCAGCGACGAGCGTGCGCAGGCGCAAGCCGACCTGGACCAGCGCCGTGCCGCCGCCGACCAACAGTTTGCCGACGCCCGCGCCGAGCTTTCCGACCTGGGCGAATGCACCTGGTACATCCAGGACCGCGGCAATATCGCAAGCTACTCGAGCGTGGAGAGCGATAGCTCGTCAATTGAAGCCATCGCCACGGTGTTCCCGTTCATCTTCTTTATCGTCGCCGTGCTCATCAGCCTTACCACCGCCACGCGTATGGTCGAGGAGGAGCGCACGCTCATCGGCCTGTATAAGGCGCTCGGCTATTCGCGCGGACGCATCCTGTCCAAATACGTGGACTATGCGCTGTGGGCTTGTCTGATCGGCGGCGTGCTCGGCAACATCCTCGGATTTGTG
>UQZC01000142.1 GCA_900545505.1 uncultured Collinsella sp. | reverse complement strand
CGCCGCCGTTGGATTTTGGGCCACAGCCCCATCGCGCACCAAAAAGGCATGCAGGCCCTTCACGGCCGCAAGCGCACGCTCCACCGAGGCATCGGAATAGCCCCCATCGCGACGGTCGGCGACAAAGCCCTCCACGACCTGACGGGTCACCTCTTCAAAAGACACAATACCCGCCCGCTCCAGATAGGCGCAGTACGTCGTCAGGTCACGACGATAGGCCGCAATCGTGTTGCGCGCCAAACCCCGCTCGACCGCGAGGTAATCGAGATACTCCCCCGCCGCCACGGCGAGCGACGAGGGAGTAGCTTCGGTATGTTCCTTATTCGCCGGCACCCTTAGTCCGTAGCGAGGTTCATGGGCGTCACCTGCAGACGGTCGACACCCTCGTGCTGGCCGATCGAAGCGCGCACGAACTCGCGGAACAGCGGCTGCGGGTTGGTCGGACGGCTCTTGAACTCGGGATGAGCCTGGGTTGCCACATACCACGGATGCACGTCGCGCGGCAACTCGACCATCTCGACCAGGCGCTCGTCGGGCGACAGACCCGAGATAACCAAACCGGCGTCCTCGAGCTGGTCACGGAAGGCGTTGTTGAACTCAAAGCGATGACGGTGACGCTCGTAGACGAGCTCCTCGCCATATGCCTCGCGAGCGAGGGTATCGGCGGCGAGCTTGCACGGATAGGCGCCCAGGCGCATGGTGCCGCCCTTCTCGGTCACGTCCTCCTGCGAGCTCATCAGATCGATGACGCTAAACGGGCCGTCCGGATCGAACTCGGAGGAGCTGGCGCCGGCAAGGCCGACGACGTTGCGGGCGAACTCGCACACGGCCACCTGCATACCCAGGCAAATGCCCAGATACGGAATCTTGTGCTCACGGGCAAACTCGGCCGCGAGGATCTTGCCCTCCAGGGCGCGCTTGCCAAAGCCGCCGGGGACCAGGATGCCCGAGGCGTCGCCCAGAACCTCGGAGACATTCTGCTCGTCAAGGCTCTCGCCGTCGACCAGCTGGACGTCCACATGGCGATCGTAGAAGACGCCCGCATGGTGCAGGGCCTCGATAACCGACAGGTACGCATCGGGCAGCTGCGTGTACTTGCCCACGACGGCGATCTTCACCTTGTCGGCGTGATGGTTGGCGTGATTCTGTTTTCGCAGGAACTCGTTCCACTCGCTCATGTCGCGCTCACGCGGGTCCAGACCCAGGCGCTCGCAAATGCGCAGGTCAAAGTCCTGCTCGGCAAGCAGCTGCGGAACATCGTAAATGCTCGCGCAGTCCTCGTTGGTAAAGACGCAATCGGTGTCGACGTCGCAGAAGCTTGCAATCTTTCCGCGGATAGCGTCATCGATATGGTGGTCGGAGCGCAGCACGATGATATCGGGCTGGATGCCAAAACTGCGGAGCTCCTTGACGGAATGCTGCGTGGGCTTGGTCTTGACCTCGTGGGCGGCGGCGATATAGGGAACGAGCGACACGTGGATGTAGCAGACGTTCTCGGGGCCGGCCTCCTTGCGGTACTGACGGATGGCCTCGACAAACGGTTGGGACTCGATGTCGCCGATCGTGCCGCCCAGCTCGGTGATGACTACATCGGAGCCGGTCTGCTCTTCAATGCGGCGGAACTTGTCCTTAATGGCATTGGTGACGTGAGGAATCACCTGCACGGTACCGCCCAAAAAGTCGCCGCGACGCTCGCGGGCGATCAAGCTCTTATAGATGGCGCCGGTCGTAAAGTTGGAATCGCGGGTCAGGTTCTCATCAATAAAGCGCTCGTAATGGCCCAGGTCCAGGTCGGACTCGTAACCATCCTCGGTAACGAAGACCTCACCATGCTGGAAGGGGCTCATGGTACCGGGGTCGACGTTCAGATACGGGTCGGCCTTCTGCATCGTTACTTTGTAGCCACGCGACTTGAGCAGACGGCCCAGCGAGGCCGCGGTAATACCCTTGCCCAGGGACGAAACCACGCCACCGGTTACGAACACATGCTTGGTCATATTGAGTTACCTGCGCTTCCCGTAGAAGTTGTTTATCCACATCTTACGGGTCTTCATTGTAATACTCGCGCCGCGGACCGTTCGCAATTTTTCTTGCGTGCGATTGCATTTCTCAATCTTGAAACAAAACGCCGCCCGGTTTCCCAGGCGGCGTCGCTATGGCAAGGGTTACATGCTGCTATCGATCAGCAACCTCGTCCTCAAGCATTTCTTGAACGAGCATGCCGGTACGAACGCCCTCAAGATACCACTCGCCACGTTCGGTGAGGCAAATGCCATTTGCAAGCTGACCGCCGTCGTCGCTATAACGCGAGACGACATCAATCATGCCTTCGGAATCCAAGCGATCGATTGCGGCGCGGGCACGATACGGCGAAACCCCCACGCGCTCGGCAAGCGTTTTGCGCGAGAAACCATACGGCCCGCCATTGTCTTCGGTTTGCTGGTCGATCTCCATCAACACCAGCACCTCGACACGCTTCATATCGTTGACACTCGCACGACCCTTGCCCGCCATAGCAGCCTCCTCAAACCGAGCACGAGCATCTAACGCGCCGTGCGCGACCGACACACCTCACGATGGCAGGTAATATCCATCATGCGGCATCCCGCTAAGGATGAAACAGTTACGGTTATTGTATACCGCTCAAATTGTTTCTAGGCAGGTAAACAGCTATTTTTCGCCGAAATAGGCGCTTTATTGATCAAAAAGCCGTACCGGGCGCTAACCCGATACGGCCAAAATGCAATGCAATTACCGCGGTGCTTTAAACTTAGCGATGGAAGAAACCGCGGCGCTCAAACTTGGGCTCGCAGCACACGTTGATACCCAGTTTGCGCAGTACCGTCTCGTCCGTCGGCGAGATAATCACGCTAAAGAAGGCATCGCAACCGCGCAGCTGCTCCAGGCCCGAAAGGACGCGAGCGGCCGTCTCACTCGTGGCCGAGGTGATCGACAGCGCCATAAGCGTCTCGTCGGTGTGGAGGCGCGGGTTTTTGCTGCCCAGGAAATGCGTCTTGAGCTTGCTGATGGGCTCGATCGCTTCATCGCTAATGACCTCGAGCTCAAGGTCGACGCCCGAGACATGCTTAAGTGCATTCATGATGAGCGAGCTCGCAGCGCCCAGGCGCGTGGAAGTCTTGCCGGTCACCACGGAGCCATCGGGCATAACCATGGCACCCACGGGACCACCCGTCAGCTGCTCCCTGGTGAGGGCCGCCGAGCGCGCCGGCGAGTAGTTCTTATCGATGCCGGCTTTCTTCATAATGATCTTGAGACGGTCGACTTGCTCATCGCCCACGCCGGTACGGCGCACATTTTCGACCGCGGTAAAGTAGCGGCGGACGATCTCCATCTTGGAAGCGTCGCGGCAGGCATCGTCATCGGTGATGGCAAAGCCGACCATATTGACGCCCATGTCCGTAGGGCTCTGGTAGGGGCTCTTGCCCAGGATCTTTTCCATCAGGGCACGGACTACCGGGAAGGCCTCGACGTCACGGTTATAGTTGACCGTGGTCTTGTTGTAGGCCTCAAGGTGGAACGAATCGATGATATTGGCATCGTCGAGGTCAGCCGTGGCGGCCTCGTAGGCAATATTGACCGGATGCGTCAGAGGAAGATTCCAGACCGGGAAGGTCTCAAACTTGGCATAGCCGGCGGCGGTACCGTGCTCATGCTCGTGATACAGCTGCGAGAGGCAAGTGGCGAGCTTGCCCGAGCCGGGGCCGGGTGCCGTCACGACAACGAGCGGACGCGTGGTCTCGACAAACTCGTTCTTGCCGTAGCCATCGTCGGACACGATCAGATCGACATCGTGCGGATACCCCTCGATGGGATAGTGCAGCTTGGCGGGAATACCGAGCGCGTTCAGGCGGTTGCGGAACACATCGGCAGCGGGCTGGCCGGCGTACTGGGTGATGACCACAGCCGCGACAGCAAAGCCGTTGCCGCGAAACAGGTCAACCAGGCGCAGCACATCCTCGTCATAGGTAATGCCGAGGTCACCACGAGCCTTGTTTTTCTCGATGTGGTTCGCGTTGATCGCGATGATAACCTCGACATCGTCGGCGATGCTCTTGAGCATGCGGAACTTGCTGTCCGGTTCAAAACCCGGCAGCACGCGGCTCGCATGATAGTCATCAAACAGCTTACCGCCAAATTCCAAATAGAGCTTGCCACCAAACTGCGAGATGCGCTCCTTAATGTGAGCAGCCTGCAGCTCGATATACTTCGCGTTGTCGAAACCCTGGCGCATGTATGGCTCCCGTCCCGTTTCCAATTAATGTTCTAAGCGATTATAACGGAGCAGACCCTCCCCAACGCCCAAGCAATCAACTGGCACCAACCAAACACGCCATCGATAAGTTGCGGTGAAATAGTTCCCGTTTAACCCCTCAAGGGGGGTGCGGACAGAAAGTTGGACCGTGAAGCGGTCCGGACTGGAGGTTCGCATG
>UQZC01000141.1 GCA_900545505.1 uncultured Collinsella sp. | reverse complement strand
GGGCCTTAAGCGCGTCCTGAGCATCGGCGACCGCCGCCTTGGCAGCGGCAATAGATGCAACGGTGCTCTCGGCGCCAGCCTTTGCGCTCTCGGCGTTAGCCTTTGCCGCATCGTTGCCCATGGCGCTTGCGGCCTGCTTTGCCCCGCCGAGCGCCTGCTGTGCACCGGCAAGGTACTGCCCCTCGCCGCTGAGCGCCGCCGTAAGACCCTGCGGCCCGTACAGCGCGCTGTAGGCGTTGCCCGACGTAGCGGTCACGGCGTCCTGGGCCGCCTTGGCCGCAGCCTGCGCCTTGGCAAGGTTTGCCTCCTGAGCCTGCTTGCCCAGCGTCAGCGCGTCGACGTACGTATCGGACCCAGCGGCAATTCCACTTATGCCGCCCGAGATCTGCTGTGCGCTCCCCTGCAGCTTGGAAAGGCCCGCCGAAAGATCGGACGCACCGCCCTTAAGCTGCACGGCACCGGCATTAACCCCCTCGGCACCGGCATTAAGGTTGCTCACGCCTTCGACCAGCGTGGGGACCTGCGCGTTGAGCTGACTCGTACCCGCCGCGAGCGCAGCGGCGCCACTGGACAGCGTGCCGGCACCGGTATTGGCCGTGGCAAGCGAGGCCGCGAGCGTCTTGACACCGTCGGCAACCTGGCCAGCACCGCTATTGGCCGTAGCAATACCGTTGGAGAGCTCCACGAGCTGGCTCGTATCCATGCTGCTCGAGTCCACATCGATGGCAAGATTCAGCGGCACGCCGACAATCTGCCAGCCATCAAACTCAAAATCCTCAACATCGGTCGTAATGGTGTAGTCTCCGGTGCTGCCGGGAATCACCATGTAGGTAAGCTGCGTGTTGGAGCCGTTGGCAGCAACCGTGGCGCCCTCAGCCTCAATATCGTGTGCCTCGGCATCCTTAAGCTGACCGGTAATCTGAACCAGGTAGTTATCGGCATAATCGCCACCGGTATAGTCGTCATTCTTTTCGACCTTGAGCTTCATGGTGAGCTTGCCGCTCTTGCCCGCCAAATCCTTGGCGTCGATATCGCGGCCATCGAGCTGGTATGCCACGGTGACGTTCCACGGCATCTGAGTGTTCTTGTCCAGATCGCCCTGGTAGACAAAGTCCTGCACTCCCTGGCCCGTAACGGCAACCGACCCGCTGTCGTCCGTTAGTTTTTGAGTCGTCGATAGGTTGGTCACTTTGTTATAGGTGCCGGCATCGTCGATCTTGACGCCCTTATTGGCCTCGAAGCTATTGACCACGTAAACACCCGTGCGATTGCCGTCGGCATCGGTTTTGACGTATACGACCTGGTTTTTCTTATATCCCGGCGTGCTGTTATCGGAGTCCGTCGCCATCTGTTCACTCGTAGCCGAGGCAGCGCTCGTCGACCCTACGCCGTCGGCGAACACAACGGCACCGGGAACGGTAAGGGCCACGGTCAGACCGGCGGCAAGAGCGAGCGCGGCGATGCGCTTATGGGGACGACGTACAAGATCGCGTTGGGCTTTGAGCTCTTTCGAAGCGGTATCAGTGGTATGGGTATGCATTGCGGTATTCCTTCCAACTGCTTTGTAAAACGTTACTGAGCGGAGCCGTCCGCAGCCGATGCCTCGGTGGTATCCGAAACCGGATCCTGGGCATCCTTGGGCAAAAAATGAGCTTTGAGCGTGGTCTTGCCGATGAGGCCATCGAGCACATACAGGAAACCCGGCAGCGCAAAGAGTACGGCGACTAGGGAGATGCTCACGCCGACGCCCAGGAACCAGCCGATCTGCTTGAGCACGCCGTGGCTCGAGATCGCATGGATCAGGAAGCCACTGATCAGCAGAACCGATCCAGAGGTCAAAACAGGAATCGTGCAAGCTTCCATGGTCTCGAGTAGCGCTTCGCGCTTATGCATGGTCACGCGGTCCTCACGATAGCGGTCAGCAATCAGGATGCCGTAGTCGACGGCAACGCCCAGCTGGATGGAGCTCACAATTAAGTAGGCGAGGAAGAACTCGTGCATACCGGTGTAGAGCGGTGCAGCAAAGTTGATCCAGATCGAGGTCTCAATCACGAGCACCAAGATGATCGGCAGGCTCAGCGACTTGGTGGCCAGCAGCAAGACCGCGAACACGGCCACGACGGCGATGAGGTCGACCTTGCCCTTATCGACGGTGATGGTGTCCTTAAGGTCGGTGGTGCTCACGCCCTCGCCGGCGAGCATTGCCTTACCCGGATAATGTTTGTCCGCGATACAACGAATCTTCTTGACCAGCTTAAATGTACTCGGACCCTCGTAGGGCGCGGTAACCGTGAGCACCAAACGGCTGTAGTGCTCTCCCTCCACCAGATCGAGCGTGTCCTTTTCGGCCATGCCCGTGGGGATATAGGGACTCGCAACGTCAACATAGCTCTGGATGGACTTGACCTCGGGGAGCGCCTTGAGCTCATTGGAGAGTGCCTGCTCCTCGCTCACCTCTCCACGGGGAACGAGCACAACGTAGGTATCGGAGTTGCCAAAGACCTCCTTGACCTTGTCCATATCCTGACCAAGCCGCGTATCCGAACCAAAAATGTGCGAAGTGCCGTAGTAGTACGTGATATCGCTGGAGGTCGATGCCACACGCGCAGGGTAAACCACGGCGAGGATCACGACGGCAGCGGGGATACAGACCTTGAGCACCAGACGGGCGAACTTACCCAGCGGCGGGACAAAGGGCCTGTGCTGCGATTTTTGCACAAAGCCATCGAACTGAACGAACATCGAAGGAACAAAGGTAAAGACCGATACCAGGCTGATGGCGATACCCTTTGCAAGGGCAAGACCAAGGTCGGGGCCGATCTTAAATTGCATGGCGGCAAGCGCGATAAAGCCGATGCAGACCGTGCAACCGCTCGAAAACACGGCGACCGAGGACAGGCAGCACGACTGCACCATGTCTTCGGCAACGCTGCCGTGGCGGCCACGCTCCTCGTTAAAGCGGTGCAGCAAAAAGACCGAGAAGTCCAGCGCGATGGCAACCTGCAAAATGGAGCCCGCAGAGTTGGTGACAAAGCTAATCTCGCCAAAGATGAGGTTGGTGCCCCAGTTGATAAACACCGAGACGCCCAGGCCCAGCAGCACCAGGATGGGTTCGGCCCAGCTGGTAGTCGTGATGACCAGAATCACGAAGATAATCGCTATGACAGCGACCGTGATAATGCTGATCTGCTGCTCGGTCGATGTGGTGGCGAGCGCGTTAGACATGGCCGAGCCCGTAATGGCGCCCTCGTCGCCCACGATATCTCGAATAGCGTCGGTTGCCTCGATCTCCTTTTCGGAATTAACCGTCACCGTAAACAGGGCGTTGTTCTTTTTGTAATAGGTCTCAACGGTAGCTTTGTCTTGCGTGGCAAGCGGCTGATCGATATCTGCCGCGTCGTCAAGCCATAGGACCTCCTCGACGCCGTCGACCTTTTTGATTTTGTCCTTGTATTTGAGCGCCTGAGCGATCGAGACATTGGGCACCATAACGCGACAGTTGGGAATGTCACCCTCAAACTCATCACCCATGGTATTCAGAGCGACGGTCGACGCCGCTTCGTCGGGCAGATAGCTCGTAATGTCGTAGTTAACGCCTACAAACTGGCGCAGGAACAGGCATACCAGTGCTGCCACCGCATAGAACGCGATGATGGGTTTGCGGTGCTTCACGACCCATCGAAATAGCTTCTCTTTCAACCTCAATCCTCCATAACGCTCAGCCTATGTTTTGCTCTTTGTTATATTCCACATTTGGTAGTTATACAACATGTGTAGGATAAAGGCGCCATAAAGATATGCGATTGACGCGGTCCCGGAGCCAAAACAGCCGCTGCAGAAGCAGTTCGGAAAAGGTCCTCAGCGGAAACTGCATCCCAGTTTTTAGACGAAAAACGGGATATGGTTTCTGGTTGGCCTAGATAATCGTCAGATTTAGCTGAGCGTCTGCCCCTATGTTTCCAAATGAATACGGTGTGAGCTGCGGACAAGGATTTTCCCCGCAAGCACTCTAGTATGCTAAAGTACCCAAAAGACCGGCGGAGCTATGCCGGTCGTTTGTTCTGTATGCAACACAGCATGAGGAGGCTCACCAGATGACGGCCACACCGTGGGGATTCCGGGACATATTGCCCGAGGAGGCTCAGGCGCGCGAGGAGATTGCGCTGACGGTGAAGGGCTGCTTTAGGGAGCATCATTATCTGCCGGTTGAGACGCCGCTGCTCGAGGACAAGGGCTCGCTCGAGGGCGGCCGTATCGCGGACACGCCGTTTAAGCTTTTTGACGATGACGGCCGCTTGTTGGTGGTTCGTCCCGACAATACGTTGCCGATCGTGCGTTTGGTCTCGACCCGCATGCGCGCGGCCGACTTGCCGCTGCGCCTGCGCTATGAGGCGCCGGTGGTTCGCGAATGCCAGCGCAATGCCGGCGGTTCGCGTCAATTTACCCAGCTGGGTTTTGAGCTCA
>UQZC01000140.1 GCA_900545505.1 uncultured Collinsella sp. | reverse complement strand
AACGCCGCCGACGCCCTCTCCCTCCTGCGAGCCCAGGCCAACGAAAACGCCAACGCCGAAATCGCACGCCATATGGGAGTATCGCCGGGTACCGTCAAAAACCGCCTATCAGGAGTGTATGCCAAGCTTGGTATCGGAACTCGCGCCGAGCTGGTCGCGCATATGTTGCGTTAGCGGCCAGACTACCTGGCATATCGAAAGCGTCCCGGGGGCCCGACGCTTTCGCACGCTCAAATTGGACATTTTGGACATCGAACGGCACTACCGCCACGTGGCGCCTTCTCGCAAAATTGGATTATTTCCACCGATACCTGCGGGATGGGAGCCAAAGATGCTTGATCGCCGTTCGTTACTTGTTGCCGGAGCGTCCTCGCTGGCGAGCGTTATGTTGCCGCGCGTGCCGGGAAGCGCAAACGCCTTCATATTGCCGTTCGCGCCCACCGAAGCCCATGCCGACGAAAAAGACCCCTTCAGGGTGCTCGTTCTCTCGCGCACCATGTTTGGTGTGGTCGTGGTCGACGTTGCCAACAAGAATACGCCCATCACGGGTGCCCAGGTCACGCTCACATCGCGCTATGCCGCAGGCAAGCAACTCGCCGCCACGACCGATGACGAAGGCACGGCCATCTTTGAGGTCGCGCCGCTTTCGGAAGGCTACGTGGACGAGGCAACGCTTCTCGACGCGTACGACTTTAACGGCGGCATCTCCATTAGCATGGCAGGCTACCGCGATGTCGAGATTCCCCTCGCGCGTATCCAGGGCGGCACCGCCATAACCGCTCCAACGCGTCCGCTTTCCGACGGCGAGCCGTACTTTCGCCAGCTCACATTCGACGATTGGGACATCCAGTACGCCGACGCTACATTCATGGCACTGCCGAAGGACGACACGGCAAACGAGCAGCCCGACACGCACGCCTTTACCGTGCAGGCACATCTGCCACAGGGTGGACAGGCAACGCTGCACATCAACAAGGTAATGCCCGCCACGAGTAGCTCACCCGAAACCGTCACGCAGATTGGCCAAGTCAAGGCCAGCGCATCGGGCACGAATAATCTGGCGACGTTCACGCTCGAAGACAAGTTCCTCGATGCAGCGTCAAACCTTCTGGGGGAAGGGTGCAAGCTGCGCTTTGTCCTCGACTACCAGGGCAAAACCTACACGCTCTCATCCCCTATGGCCGTTGTTACCGCGCCGGCGGCAAAGGCGGAATCCGGATCGACCACTATCGTCCCCACTACCATGGACCAAGAGATCACTCCGTTTGATTTCCCGGCGGCGTTTCCCGGCATCGGCGGCAATAAGTTCACGTGCTGGATGCCCTCGTTCCCCATTTTGTTCGATTTCTCGTTTGCCGGATACGTGCTGTTTGGCGGAGGATACAAGCCGGTCGGCTACATGAACGATTCGGGCAATCCGGATCCGGAGTACTGGAAGAAGTCACCGCGCGAGTCGGGCACCAAGCAAGCAAACCGCTACCTCGACGAGATGGAGGGGAAGTGGAATCAGTACAAAAGCATGAGTGCCGGTTCGGGCACCGATCCAAGAAACACCAAGCTCCTTCGCCACCATTGCACGCTGCTGTTCACGATGGATATCGCCACACAGCTGTACGGCTCGCTCGCCTACGATTGGGTGGGCAAAACCTGGGGTAACAACAACGACCCCGCATACGGCAATATTAAGGCCCTCTTCCAGGTAAGAACCGACCTCAATTGGACCGAGCAGTTTACCCTAGGACCGGTGCCGTTTTTCCTAAACGTCAACCCCTGGGTGCTGGCGAAGCTAGCGCTCGCCGTGGGTGCCCACACGCACGGCAGCGGCGCGACATTTTTTAAAAACATTTCGCTCGACTATTCAAACACCTCGGGCTCGTTCACCATCCAGATCGGGCTTGCCGTCACCTTTGGCGCCGGCGTTGCAGGCGTCGCTTCGTCTGCCGTGCGCGGCGCCGCATCCCTCACGCTGTTCATTGGGTACGAGAAGGCAGATGGACACCAGCTTCCGCGACTGCGCGTAGGTGCAGACGTCGATGTCGATGTGATACTCCAGTTCGTAATGTTCAAGTGGACCACCAAGGCTTGGTCGGGGTCGTGGCCCACACTCCTCGATACGTGGAATTTGTCGGTGAACAATGGCAACCAGTATGTGCTCCAGCGCTCTGAGCTCGCATTGGGTGGAGATACGCCTTACACGTTGGATGCCCGCTTCGGCACGCCCAGCAACATCGAGGCGGGCGGCGTGCCGCAATTTATCGCATCGGCCACCATCGTCACCAACGCCGAGCTGCTCGCACGCGCAGAGGTTAAGGCCGCTGTCGTAAACGTCGCGCCCGTCGTGCGCGATTGGGATCAAGCGGTCACGCGCATTGAGCTCGAGGCGGATGCAGAAAGCGACGACACGGGACAGATCGAGCATTTCGTCCATACACTGATAGAGAACGACGAAAACGCCGCGCCGATGTATGAGTACACCTACATCGGTCAGGCAACGAACACCGTTGCCTGACCGAACGCCGATTCTGCCGGCGTGTCGGAGGACGAGCGTGGCGGCATCAAGCCCTCGAGCGACAACGTGCTGTTTGCTGGCGTGCTCAGCGAAGCCCACATGAAGCTGGCAATGATTGCCGGCGTAGAATGCCTGTTCCGTATCGCCTCGGTGCGCTACGGCGACAATGGTCGCTCGCGCCTGGTGGTACACACAAAGGCAAACGGGACGTGGTCCGCTCCCACGCCTGTGGACTTTCCCCTTGGGTTTGGCGAGGGCGACGTGGAGCGCGACAGCATATACGATTACGACTTCGACGTAGTGGAATATACGGACGGAAGAGGAAACCAGGACGCCTACGTGCTGCTGGTCTCGGGCGAGCGCCCCGCCGGCGACAACACCCTTTTCGATACGGCGAGCACATCCGGCATACTGTCCGTTGTGCGCCTGCGCATAAGCAACGACGGAGTTCGCGTGATATCGCACACGTCGTGGCGCAGCATCTCGCGCGGCCGCCTTCAGGAGGATGGCTACCATTGCCTGCAGTGCCCACGCATCACGGTGGGCAAGACACTTGTCGACGGGCGCCTGTCGGGCGCCTACCTCCACCGCCGCGGAACCACCGCAGAAAAGACGCTCGGCAGCGAGGCCGAGGTTGCGCTGGAGTGCTTTACCCTGTGGTCGGACGTTTCGGGCGACAGTCTCACGTTCCGTCAGGTCCTCCGCTTTCCGCAGGCACCGTCGAGCATCGAGCTCGGCGCGCCCGAGAATATCAACGGCAAAATGGTGGTGCCCATTGCATACGAGACCGCAGGCGGTTGTGGCTGTGCATCGTACGCCGTGATCGGCCAGTCCATTGCGAGCTGGGGCGTTATGTCGCCAGATGCCACAGTACCCCACGCGGTGCCGTGGCCGCAGCACACGGGCTTTTTGGCTACCGTCAACGAGCAACTGCAGCATATTACTTGGACGCGAGGCGCATCGGCATTTGCAACGCAGCCCGTGGGTGCCGCAGGCTGTGGCCCGGCATCGTTTAGCGTAAGCAACAACGGCAGGTGCGTGCTCTATGTAGAGAACACCGATGGCAAGGTGGGGCAAACCTACGACGAAGAAGGCAACCCGGTAGCAGTGATGGGCAAGCACTTCCGCATCTTCGCCAGCACCTTGGCAGGCGATCTGTTTACGGAGCCGTTCGTGATGTGCGAGCTGGACCATCCCGTCGATCAGATAACGACATTTTTGACGTCGGAGAGCATGCTCTCCGCGCTCGCCACGCACATTGTGAGCGCGGAGAAGAGCGAGGCAGAACTACACGGCATCGAAGTGCCCTTGGTGGCGTGTGCCACTCCGACGGGCGCAGTCGCTACCTCGGGCGCGGTGGTGCCCGGAGCAGCAGGCGAATCCTTCATGGTCACGGTGCGAAACGACGGCAACACCTTGCTGACCGCCGGCACAATCGATCTGTACCGAGAGGGCTCCAGCCAGCCGTTCTCCAGCGCATCCATCGGGTTCGGAGCGAACACACGCATGGCATCGATCTACGATCCAGAGCTTGCCGAGGACGCTTCGGTCAACGACATGGCACACGTGAAGTACGCGCTCGAAACGCTGGGCACACCTTTTGCAACGCACCCGCTGGTAGCCGACAACGGCAACGCCGTGCTGGCACCGGGTTGCACGGCACAGTTCCGCATGAGCTTCGCCATCCCCGAGAGTTGGAGCGACGAGGTGGGCAAACGCGTAACGCTGTATGCGAAGGCGCGTAATCTGGTGGCGCTCGATCCCGTAACGCTCGAGGAAATTCGACCGGGCGCAAACTCGGCGCTGGGTGCCGTACTGCACGAGCTTCATGTGCCCGACGCGGCATGCGAACGCTCAGAAGTTCAGGTCGGCGTATGCGACAGCGCGGATACGACGGGGCTTCACGATGCACCGATGACGGCGGACGGCGGTGGCGGCTCGAGTGGCGGCGGTACTGACAAGGGCGGCGGCTCCGGCGGAAGCAGCTCCAGC
>UQZC01000139.1 GCA_900545505.1 uncultured Collinsella sp. | reverse complement strand
GGCGTGGAAAACATCCTGGCCCTGCGCGGCGATCTCCCCGCCGGCGCGACCGAGGACGACAAGCCCGCCTCGGACTACGCCTACGCCCGCGACCTCATCCCCGAGCTCGTCGACGCCGGCTTTTGCGTGGGCGCCGCAGCCTACCCCGAGGGCCACATTGCCTGTGAGGATCTCAACCTCTCGGTCGAACACCTCAAGCAAAAACAGGACGCCGGCGCGAGCTTCTTTGTGACGCAGCTCTTCTTTGATAACGAGTGCTTCTACCGTTTTCGCGAGCTTGCCGACAAGGTCGGCATCACCGTGCCCATTACCGCGGGCATCATGCCGTTTATGGGCAAGTCACAGATCAGCCGCATGGTCTTTATGTGCGGCGCGTCGCTGCCCTCCCCCGTCATCAAGATTCTCGCCAAGTACGAGAATGACCCCGAGAGCCTGCAGGCAGCTGGTGTAGATTATGCAGCCCGCCAGCTTTGCGACCTCAAGGAGCACGGCGCCGACGGCCTGCACCTGTACACTATGAACCGTCCTGCGATCGCCGCGACCATTATGGAGCGCCTGGGGTAATGGAAAAACCGCACATCGATACAATCGCTGTCGAAGTGCCGGCCGACCTTGCGTCGCCGGCGCTTTACCGTGTCGATGCTGCGCACCATCCCCGTGTCGACCGTGCCGAGATGCTGCGGTATCTGGGTTACGGCGGCCAGCAGATTGAGCCCGAGCTGTCGCAGCGTATTGAGCTTGTCGTTGAACGTCTTGAATTGGACATTGAGCCCCGTGGCGTGCGCCGCGTGTTTGCCGTCGATGCCACGGGTGTGGACGAGCAGGGAGAACCTTGCATTCGCCTGGTCGGCACCAACGTTGAACTGCGCGGTCGCGATATCTATCGACATCTCAAAGACGCCCGCTTTGCCGCACTCATGGCATGCACCCTCGGCATGGATGCTGAGCGCCGTCTGCGCACCACGGGAGCCCAACATCCCCTGGAGGGCGCCGTGCTCGACGCCGCGTGCTCCGCTTACGTGGAAGCCGCCGTTGAGCAAATGGACCAGCAGGTCAAGACGGACGCCGCCGTTCATGGGCTCGCCGGCAACTGGCGCTTCAGTCCCGGCTATGGCGACTGCCCGCTCTCCGCCCAGCGCTGGATCGTGGCTGCACTCAACGCCACGCGGCTCATCGGGCTTACCGTCACACCTACCAGCCTGCTCATGCCCACCAAGAGCGTGACCGCGGTGATCGGCCTGTTTGACGGCGAAGTCCACGACGCCCAGAGTCGCCCCACCTGCAATATCTGCCGCATGCGTGAGCACTGCCGCTTCCGCGCCGCCCACACCACCTGCTATTCGCATTCTGAATAAAATGTCAATTGATGGCACGGTATCGAGGGAATCTCATCCGTATGTAAGCGGATGTCCTCACAAACAAGTACCATAAGATTCCAAATAACAACTATCTGAAAGCCAGTACATGCACAACATTCTGCAGTTCTCGCCACAACTAACCGCGCTTGAGTTTTTTTCAGGCATTGGCTTGGCTCGTGCCGGCATGGCAAAAGCCGGAATCAAAACAATCTGGGCAAATGACATAGACCATACTAAATGCGCCATGTACGGCCAGTGTTGGGGCGATGAGCATCTAGTCGAGCAGGATGTCCACACACTCGACCCCGACTTAATACCCCAAGCCGACATCGCATGGGCGTCAAGCCCTTGCACAAACTTATCTCTCGCGGGAAACAGGGAGGGACTTATCTCTGGCAAAGAGTCCAGTGCGTTCTTTGGCTTTATTAAGGCCATCGAAGGAATGGGCGATCGTGCCCCGCGGGCACTTGTTCTCGAAAATGTCATCGGCCTTGCCACGTCTAATAACAGCGATGACTTTAGACTCGTTTGCCAGGAATTTAATCGTTTAGGCTATTCATGCGACGCTTATTTTATCGATGCACGGCACTGGCTTCCCCAGTCACGCCCCCGCATGTTTGTCGTCGGATTAAAAAACCCTCTTCCCAACAGCCGACTCGATTCCTCGCTTCGTCCTGAAAAGGTCTCCTGGATTCACTCCGACCCTTCACTCATTACGCACGTCTCTCACCTAAACGAGCCAAGTCCACTTCGCATGACGGGCCTTGCAACGGTTGTTGAAAATATTCCCGAGAACGACAAGCGTTGGTGGAACAAAAACCAAGTACAAGCATTTATCGACTCACTTGCACCGCATCAAGCAGAGCGCCTTCAGCGCTTCTTAAATGCCAAAGAAAAAATTGTTCGCACTGCTTACCGTCGCACGCGATCGGGCGTTGTGCGCTGGGAAATCCGTGAAGAAGAAATTGCCGGATGTCTAAGAACGGCTCGCGGCGGCTCATCAAGACAGGCAGTCGTTATATGCGAAAACGGAAAGATAGAAGTTCGCTGGATGACTGGAACTGAATATGCCCGTCTCCAAGGTGTTGACTCATGTCAGTTTAGCGGCTTCTCGGATGCTCAGATTCGCTACGCATTCGGCGATGCAGTTGCCGTGCCAGTTGTCACTTGGCTTATAAAAAATGCAGTCAAACCCGCGCTTATGTCTTCAAGGAACGGAGTGGACAATAATGGAAATGACCAATTGCTCCTTGAGCGAGCCCGATAAAGACATCTTGGATGCCATTGAACTCTGGTACGAATCCAAGCGCAGCAAGCGAGGCAACGTCAACCGTAACGTCATGGCGGTTGGCATAGGCATAAGCGAGCTGTTGCAAAACCGTTTTCCGCTCACCGACGATTATGTGCAATCGGACAAGGGGAGCCAAGTACGAGGCCTAAGTGGAGCATGCATCAAAACAGTTTTAGCCAGACATGGGGAAACGCGTGCCTTCGCATCAGAGGGCGGCAGAACCTCACGCGGCACACTCCCGATGGCGCTTGAGCTTGCCGCAATTATCAACTCTGCCCTACCCAGTGACACTTGCGAAGACACTCGTCTTGAAGCTGCGAATGCAATCGCCAATTTCTTCGTCGAGCGAATCCAGGTTGATTTCTTTAACCGGCAGAGAATCAAAGTCGAAATCGATCTTCAAAAACCAATTTCTGTCATTGTCGATGATATCCTAGCCGAAGCAAGCCTACGGTCCGATAAGCCAACGGGTACCGTCGCACAGCACCTGGTAGGTGCAAAACTAGAGATGTTATTTCCAACCATAGAAATCGGAAAGGACAACTCAAACGCCGCCGACCAGCAGACAGACCGTTCTGGCGATTTCCAAATCAATGATGCTGCATTTCATGTGACTGTATCGCCAATGGCCAAATTGACCGATCGATGCCGAGATAACATTCGAAATGGCATTCGGCCCATCGTCGTTGTCCCCCACGATAAAGTTTCCTTCGCTTACGGACTGTTCGAAAGTGAGGGACTCGGCAATCGCGTACAGGTTATCGCGCTCGAATCGTTTATCGGCATCAATATTGAAGAGTTATCGTTCTACAAGCGAGGCCTAATTCGATTAAATGTCGCACGGCTTCTTGCCCACTACAACAAGCGAATCGAAGATATCGAGCCCGACAAATCTCTTCAAATAGAAATTCCTCAGTGGGCTCTAGACGAAATGGATGCACATGGCGAATAGCTCAAACATACTTATCACTCATGATTTGGACGGTGCCGCGCTGGCGGCACCCGTTGATGCCGCACGTCGCAACGGTGCCACGTACAAGACGCGCACGATCGACGATCTGCGCATTAAGGACGATCGCCTGCGTGCGGCCATCGAGGGCACGGGGCACCTGCTGTTCGACGGCGGCATGGGCACCATGTTGCAGGCCGCCGGCATGAAGGCGGGCGCCCTGCCCGAGCTGCTCAACTTTGAAGAGCCCCAGGTCATTACCGACATTCAGCGCCAGTACGTCGAGGCTGGCTGCGACGTGATTACCGCCAACACCTTTGGCGCCAACGCCCACAAGCTCGACGGTGCCGCCACCGTGGCAGACGTCTTTGCCGCGGCCGTCACCTGCGCCCGCGAGGCCGGCGCCCGCTACGTCGCCGGTGACATCGGCCCCATCGGCGCACTGCTTCGCCCCCTGGGTACCCTCAGCTTCGACGAGGCCTATGACCTCTTTGCCGAGGAGGTGCGCGCTGGCGTCGCCGCGGGTGTGGACCTCTTTATTATCGAGACCATGACCGACCTGGCCGAGATCAAGGCGGCGGTCCTCGCCTGCCGCGAGAACTCCGACCTGCCCGTCTTTGCCACCATGACCTTTGAGGAAGACGGCCGTACCTTCCTGGGCACGAGTCCCGAGGTCGCCGCCATCACGCTCGACGCCATCGGTGCCGACGTTTTGGGCATCAACTGCAGCCAAGGACCGGCCGAGCTTCGAGGACTCGCCGCGCGTATGCTCACCGTTACCGACAAGCCCATTATGGTGCAGGCCAACGCGGGACTCCCCCACGTGGACGATGACGGCAATACCGTCTTTGATATCCAAGCCCCCGAATACGCCGAGGCCGTCGCCGGCATGATCGAGGACGGCGTGAGCGTCGTGGGCGGTTGCTGCGGCACCACGCCGGCACACATGGCGGCCTTGCGCACGCTTATCGATAACCACACGCCCAGCCCGCGCCACCGCAAGCCCAGTATG
>UQZC01000138.1 GCA_900545505.1 uncultured Collinsella sp. | reverse complement strand
GGTGACGCGTGCGGCTGGCAGGCGTGTCTTGGGGCTTGCCGCCGTTGCGCTTGGAGCTCGCCTGCTTGGGCGGGATGCCGCCGGCCTTGAGGATCTGCACCTCGCGGTCGGTGAGCTCGCGCCACGAGCCCTTGGCCACGTCCTTGAGCTCCAGGCCGGCAAAGTTGCAGCGGTGCAGGCGGATCACCGGGTGGTGGATCTTGCTCAGCATGCGCTTGACCTGGTTCTTGCGGCCTTCGCGGATGATGACCTCCACGGCGGTGGTACCGGGCTTCACACCCTGCGGGGCCACGGCTTCAGCCTCGCGCGCGTTGATGATGCGACAGATTGCCGGCTGGCACGGGCCGTCGTCGAGCTCGATGCCGCGGCGGAGTGGTTCCAAGTCTCGATCGGTCAGTTGGCCATCCACGAGTGCCTGGTAGGTCTTATAGACATGCTTGCTGGGATGCAGCAGGTCCTGCGAAAGGTCGCCGTCGGTCGTGAAGAGCAACAGTCCCGTGGTGTCGCGGTCCAGGCGGCCCACCGGAAAGAGCCCCGGAAAGCGGTCGCGCGGGACCAGGTCGGCCACACAAGGGCACTCCTGCGGGTCGCTCATGGTGGTAAGGTAGCCGGTCGGCTTGTAGAGCATCAGGTACACAGCGCCCTGGTTGAGCTTGACGGGCATGCCGTCGACCTCGATGTGGTCGCGGTCGACATCGACCTTGTTGCCCAGCTCGGTCCCAACCTCGCCGTTAACCGTCACGCGGCCGGCGGTCATCAGGTCCTCCGACCCGCGGCGGCTCGCTACGCCCGCACGCGCCAAAAAGCGCTGCAGGCGCATGGTATGCGGGTAGACGGGCTGGGCGTCGGTTGCGGGTACTGCGTTGCCCATGGCGCGCGTCTCCCCTGCTTCGTTAGTCCTCGTCATGCAAATCCTCCGAGGTCTCGTCGACGACCAGGGTCTCCAAGTCCTCGACTGCCTCAACATCTTCAACATCGGTATCAAGCAGTTCGCGCTCTTCGTCCAGGTCCTCGGCCTGCTCCTCGAGCGTGGACTGAATGCTGCGGCCGCTCAGGCGCTCGCGGATAAACTGACGTGACTGCTCGTCGGGGGCAAACTGTTCCAGGTCGGGCAGGTCCCGCGTGGAGCGCAGGCCGAATTTTTCCAAGAAGGCGTTGGTCGTGCCGTAGATGATGGCCTGACCGCGCTGGGGGTCGCGGCCGAGCTCGCGCACCAGACCCTTGTCCACGAGCGACGCGATGACGCCGTCTGAGTTGACGCCGCGGATGCCCTTGACCACCTCGCGCGTTACGGGCTGGTGGTATGCGATAACGGCCAGGGTTTCGAGCGCCGCCTGGGACAGCTTTTGCGTGTCCCAGCTCAACACATAGGCCTCGACCACGTCGTGGTAGGCGGGGTGCGTAAACAGGCGCCAGCCGCCGGCGACCTCGCGCAGCTGAAAGCCGCGGTTGGCCTCCTCGTACTCAACCTTGAGCTCGGCGAGCAGCGACGCGCACTCGCCGGGGGCGATATCCAGTGCGCCGGCCAGCGCGGGCGCACTCACCGGGTCGCTCG
Organism: uncultured Collinsella sp.; assembly: GCA_900545505.1. GTDB lineage: Bacteria > Actinomycetota > Coriobacteriia > Coriobacteriales > Coriobacteriaceae > Collinsella. The sequence goes on along the minus strand of UQZC01000138.1, from coordinate 3,067 downwards.
ACACCAGCAGCAGCGCCTCGAGGGCGCCTTTGAGGCTGTTTGCCTCCAGCGTGGAAAGGGTTGACATGGTTGCGGCTCCTATTCGGTGAGCTCGGGGCCTTCGCCGGGCACGTATGCCTCGGCTCCCTCGACTCGGTTGATGCAGATGGTTCCGAAGATCTTGTCCTGGCTCAGGGTGAGCGAGCCACGTTTGGCGAGCTCCAGCATGGCCAGGAAGGTGACGACGAGCTGCTCGGTGGTGGCGTCGCCGTCCAGTAGCTCGCGGAAGGTGCAGGTTTGGTGCGCCATGGTAAAACGGTCGACTGAGGCTACGGTCAGGTCGAGCGGCACGCGATGCGGCGCCACGTGCTCAGCCTCCAGCAGGAAGGTCTGGCGCTTGCCGTCCAAGTCGGCGCAGATGACGGCGAGACCGCGCAGGGTGATGCCTGCCAGGTAGTCGGGCATGAGCCCCAGGAACTCCGGGTCGGGACCGGCCACACGCGGGTGCATGCGGCTTTCGGCCTGCATGCGGGCACCGAGGGCCGCCGCCGCGCCCTTAAACTGCTTGTAGGCAATCAGGCGCTGGATCAGGACCTCGCGCAGAGCGTCGCCGTCGAGCGTGCTGAGCTCCTCGAGGTCTTCGTCAATGTCGTCATCGTCGTCGGTTTTGCGCGGGGCATCCTGCGGCACCAGCGAGGCGGCCTTAATATCCAAAAGGGTTGCCGCGACCAGCAAAAAGTCGCTCGCCACATCCAGGTCCAGCGCCTCGATGCGCTCGGCTTCGGCCAGGTATTGCTCGGCCACCTCGCTGATCGAGATGGCGCCGATATCTACTTTTTGGCGGGTTACCAGCTGCAGCAGCAGGTCGAACGGTCCGCTGTAGACCTGCGTCGACACGCGATACGACATCTTCGACCTCCTTTGACGGCGCCTTCGCGGCGCGGTTTGGGTGCATGTTGCGACCGTTTTACGCGGTCGACCTGTAAGTTTACCTTAGATGCCGGCGATTGCGAAGTTGAGCAGCCACTCGGCCAGCGGATACACGGTAACGTCGAAATAGCGGCCGATCACATCGATGCCGGTCCACATGGGCAGCAGATACAGCACAATGATGAGTATGGGCATGGCGTATTGCTGCAGGTGGTAGTAGTTGGTGAGCGCCTTACCTTTGAGGAACGGCACGATAATCGACGAGCCGTCAAGCGGCGGAATCGGAATGAGGTTAAAGAACGCAAGCGACAGGTTGACCACGATAAACGTGGCGCCAAAGTTCATGATTTGCGACGCTACGGCAAAAGACATGCTGGCATAGAGGTTGCCGTAGGTCAGGTGCATGAGGGATGCGGCCAGACACGCGAGCGCGATGTTCGATGCGGGGCCGGCCGCGCTCACCAGGACCTCGTCGCGTTTGGGGTGCTTGAGGTTGTTGAGGTAGACGGGCACGGGCTTGGCAAAGGCAAACACCGGGCCGCCGGCGGCGAGCATCAGCAGCGGTAGGAGAATGGTGCCAAACGGGTCGATGTGGTTGAGCGGGTTGAGCGAGACGCGGCCACGCGAGCGCGCCGTTTTGTCGCCGAGCGCCCAGGCCGCGGCTGCGTGCGCGCTTTCGTGGATGACGATACCCACGATGACGGCTACGGCGCTGGCGAGCAGGTTCATGAGGTAGCTGCTGGACATGGCACTCCCCTAGCGGACGCGGCGCGAGGCACGCGTGAGCAGGTAGTCGGCCACAAACAGGATTACGGCGACAATAGCGTAATCGAGGCGAAACACGCCGCCAAAGGGTGAGGTGATGACGCCATAGCCGGCGATGGAGCTCGGCAGCGCGCGAGAAAGCTCGACGACAAAGCCGACGATCTGCAGCTTGGCGGTCAGGCCGCTAAAGCACAGCAGCACGGTCATCGCGCTCATAAAGATGCCGCAGATGCGGCACGCGATGGCGATGATGCTCATCGCCACGGCAGCGGCTTTACGAGAGTTCACGCGCGGTCTCCTCTTCAATCTGGGTGGAAAGCTCCAGCCATTCGTCCTCGAGCTTGGGCAGCTCTTGCTTAAGCCCGTTATATTCCCCCAGCGCGGCGTTGAACTTATCCTGATCGGCATAAAGCTCTTCGCTCGCCATCAATTCCATAAGCTCGTCATAGCGGGCGCGCTTTTTGTCGAGCTCCGCCTCGATCTTCTTGAGCTGGTTGCGCACGCCCTTGAGCTTTTTGTTGAGCGCGGCGCGGGCCTGGGCCTCGGCGCGCTTCTGCTCCTTGGTCTTTTTGCCCTCTGCAGGCTTGGAAACGACGGCGGGCGCATCGGGTTGGGCCGCGGTGACCTTGGCGGACTTGGCCGTGGCCGGTGTGTTCTCCCCTGCTGCCTCGGCGGTGGCGCGGGCCGCGAGGTCCTCGCGCTTGTAGAGATAGTAGTCGTAATCGCCGTCGTAGACCGTGACCTTGCCGTCGCGGATGTCGATGACGCGGTTGGCCACAGCGCGTACTAGGTGCTCGTCGTGGCTGATCAGCACGATGGTGCCGGGGAAGTTTTGCAGGGCGTTCTCGAGCATGTCCACCGAGTCGATGTCCAGGTGGTTGGTGGGCTCGTCCAGGCACAGAAGCGCCTCGGGGGCCACGAGCATTTTGGCGAGCGCTAGGCGCGCCTTTTCGCCACCGGAGAGGACGCGAACCTGCTTCTCGATGGAATCGTTGTCGCTAAACAGGAAGGCGCCCAGCAAGCTGCGCTGCTGCGGCACGGTCCACTTGGGCGTGACGGTGTCGATCTCTTGCAGGACGGTGTTGGACTCGGTCATGCCTTCGAGCGCGTGCTGGGCGTAGTAGGCCACGCCCACGTTGGTGCCCAGGTCGCGGGTGCCGGTGGTGGGCGGCTCTAGGCCGGCGAGGATCTTCATGAGGGTGGACTTGCCGGCGCCGTTGGGGCCGACGAGCGCCACGTGCTCGCCGCGGTAGAGCTTGAGGTCGATATCGCTGTAGATGTGCTTGTCGCCGTATGACTTGGATACACCCTCGAGGCCCACGACCATGTCGCCGGAGCGCGGTGGGTCGGGGAACTTAAAGTCGATGTGCTTGTGACCCTCGGGCAGGATGAC
>UQZC01000137.1 GCA_900545505.1 uncultured Collinsella sp. | reverse complement strand
AGCACGAAGCCCCCTTATCCGCAGCTCCGAAGGAGCAGGATAAGGGGGCTTCAAGTGCGAGGACGCATTCAGAGGGAAACCCATCGGGCCCCGGTGAGAGCCACAGGGCTATCGATTACCCCGTGTTCTGCAATCCTGCCGAGACGCCGGTCACAGTCGAAAGAATCAGGCTCATGTACTCGGCCTTCTTCTCCTCGGCCATCTCGTCCTGGTTCATACGCACCTCGCGAAGGGCGCGGACCTGGGCGATGGACAGGGCGTCGACGTAGGGGTTGCGCACGCGGACGGCGCAACCGAGCACGCGGCGACGCTGCAGCGGCCACTCATCACCGACGATGGCAAGGACCCACTTACGCGTGAGCTGCATCTCGGTGAAGACCTTCTCGGACAGATCCTGGCGATCGCCCAGGTGCAGATACATCTTGGCGATGCGCTGGTCGGTCTTGGCGATCGACATCTCGATGTTGTCGATAAAGGTGCGGAAGAACGGCCACTCCTGGTAGGCAGCCTTGAGCTGGTCAAGATCGCCAAGCTGCTCGCAGGCGGTGCCCAGACCGTACCAAGCGGCCAGGTTAATGCGCGCCTGGCTCCAGCTGAAGATCCACGGGATGGTACGCAGGTCGTCGAGCGACTTGGCACCCAAGCCGCGCTTGGCGGGACGCGAGCCGATCGGCAGCAGACCGACCTCGGTCAGCGGCGTCACGGTCGAGAACCATGGCGTAAAGTCCTCGGTGTTCAGCAGGTCCAGATAGCGCTCGTGGCTTGCGGTGTTGAGCTTCTCGGCCATATCCCAGAACTTCTGCGTGGTCTCGGTGTTGGTCTTCTCGACACTCGGGGCCGACTGCAAAAGCGTTGCGGCAGCAACGGACTCAACATGGCGCTGAGCCAGCGTGCGGTTACCGTAACGGGCAAAGATGACCTCGCCCTGCTCGGTAAGCTTAAAGAAGCAGTTGACCGAACCCTTGGGCTGCGCCAGCACGGCCTTGTTGGCCGGGCCGCCGCCACGGCCCACGGCACCGCCGCGACCGTGCATGAGCACCAGGTCGATATCGTTCTTCTCTGCCCACTTGGCGATGCGCTCCTGCGCGGAGTGCAGCGCGAGCATGGCCGTGGTAGGACCGGCATCCTTGGAAGAGTCGGAATAGCCCAGCATGACCTCCATGCGGCGGTTGGTCTGGGCAAGGCGCTTTTGCACCACGGGCAGCGTAAGCATCTGGTCGAGCACGTCAACGCAGCCCTCGAGGTCCTCGAGCTGCTCGAACAGCGGGATCACGTCGAGCTCGGGAACGTCTTCCTCGTGTGCGAAGGACAGGTGGGCCAGCTCAAAGACGTCGGCCACATGCTGGGCACTCTTGGTAAACGAGATGATGTAGCGGTGTGCCATCTTCTTACCGTAGCGCTTTTGGATGGAACCGATGGCACGGAAGGTGTCGATGACCTCGCGCGTCATGGGCTGCAGGTCACCATGGATACCGTTCTCGTGGATATCCTTGAGGGCGCGGGCGTGCACCACGGAGTGCTGACGGAACTCCATCTCGACCATATGGAAGCCGAAGGACTCGACCTGCCAGATGATGGTTTGGACCGGACCGTAGGCGGCACGGACGGCACCGCAGGCAGCAAGCGAACGCTGGACGACGCGCAGGTCATCCAGGAACTCGTCGGCGCTGTGGTACATGGTGTCGGTGATGCGGCGCACGGTGGCGTTCAGGCGGTCGGCCATGACGAGCATGACGGCGCGATGCGGCTCGTGCTCGGAGATCAGCTCGGCGCGGGCCGTGTAACGAGGGCTCATCTCGACCTGATGGTTCCACAGGTTAATGAGCTCGGCAGAAGGCTTGCTGTAGGTGGCCTCGAGCGTGAGGTTGTGGCCGATGCGGCGGCACTTGTCCTCGAGCTTGAGCACCATGTGAGTGAAGTACTTGGCGGCGACTTCGCGGCTCACCTTGGCGGTGACGTTGGGGTTGCCGTCGCGGTCGGAGCCGATCCAGCTGCCGGGATGGAAGAACGCCGGGCACAGCGGCGGCACGGTACCGGCCTTGTCGCCCAGCACCCAGTCGTCAAAACGACGGTAGATGACGGGGATAACGTCGAACAGCGTGTTATCGAAGATGTCGATGATGGTATCGGCTTCCTCGACCGGCGTGGGCTTCTTGAGCGCGATGGGGCTCGTACGCACCAGGGCGTCGATCTCCTGCAGCATATGGCGCTCGTTCTCCACCAGGTCGGAGCCGCCCAAACGCGGACGCTCCTCCAGCAGGTTGGAGATACGGCGAATCTTGCCCTCGACGGCCTTACGACGGGCCTCGGTGGGATGTGCGGTAAAGACAGGGTGGAACTCGAGCTTGCCGAGCAGCTCATTGGCACCCTCGACGCCCATCTCGTTTACCAACTGGTGATAGGCGACGGTGAGTTCGTTGGCGGGATCGACCTCGGTATCGGTCGACGCACCGGCCTCGCGCTCGCGCAGCTGCGCCACACGGTAGTTCTCCTCCGACAGGTTTGCCAAGTGGAAGAAGCTCGTAAAGGCGCGAACGATGACCTGCTGCTTATCAAGCGGCAGGCTGTCAATCAAATCGACGACTTCGCGAAACGCCACGGCGGTGGGCTCGTCGGCAGTGGGCACGCCCTGTTCGTCAACGGACTCGTCGGCAGCGCGGCTACCGGGGTTGCCAGCATTGACCACAATCTCGGCTGTCAAAATCTTGTCGAACAGGTCCGCGATCTCGGGATCATACTCGCTAAGCACACGACGTTCCAGGCGCAGGAACAGCGCCAGATTATCGCGCAGCTCCTCGGGGATCTCGATCTCGGCGAGACGCTCCCTGGACTCGGCATTCGAGCCGATTCGGTTAACGAGGCGGTTGACCACGGCAGCGACGCGCGCCGCGGCTTCGGGTACAGACTGGTTGCTTAGGTTCTCAGCCACGTTTCCTCCCATTCCTCCTTCTATGCACGTAACATGCGGTATTCATTATAGGCGCTTGAGAAATACTTTCGACACTGATTGCGCTTTACCACACAAAAGTATTTTCTGCATTGCAAGGGTTTTTGCCCCAAATGGTCGTATTTCTCGGTGGGCGGCATATGCAAGCGAGGGCATTCCGCATAAATGCGAAACACCCCCGTAACAATAGCTCGTCGCGAGCGGGACATGTTAGCGGGTCCGCAGCTCAAAAATCATGCGCTACAGACGCTCCCGAACCCCCCCGCCGACGTTGGCCAGATCGACGAGAACCTCGTCATGGCTCTGCATGTCGCGCACCTTGACCTTGCCGGCGGCAAGCTCGTCGCCGCCCAGGACCAGGATGAGCTTGGCGCCTACCTTATCGGCCTGCTTAAACTGGGCCTTGAGCGAACGGCCCTGATAGTCGGCCTCGGTCACAATCCCTGCGGCGCGAAGCTGCTGCGTAATGGTAAAGACGTTCTGACGCAGCTCCTTGCCGGCATTGGCGACGTAGACGCACGGGACCTCCTCGGCACCCAGGTCGCTGCCAAAGGCCTGCAGGGCCAGCAGGGCGCGCTCAAAACCGACGGCGAAGCCGACGCCTGCCGTGGGCTTGCCGCCCTCGAGCTCGACGAGGCCATCGTAGCGGCCGCCGCCGCCGATGGAGCCGACGCCGGCGCCAGGGGCCTCGACCTCAAAGACAGTACGGGTGTAGTAGTCCAGGCCGCGCACCAAGGTGGGATCCTCGACATACTCGATACCGGCGGCATCCAGATAGCGCTTGACTTGCTCGTAGTGCTCGCGGCACTCATCGCACAGGTTGTCACCCATCAGCGGAGCCTCGGCCATGATCTCGCGGCAGTGGTCGTTCTTGCAGTCAAAGGCACGCAGCGGGTTGAGCTCGGCGCGCTCGCGGCACTCATCGCACATCTCGTCGGCGTGATCGAGAATGAACTGCTTGACCTGCTCGCGATAGGCCGGACGGCACTGGGCATCGCCCATCGAGTTAATGAGCAGACGAAGCTTGGAAAGATCGAAGCCCAGGCGCTTGTAGAACTCCATGAGCATAATGATGCACTCGGCGTCTGCCGCCGGATCGGGAGCACCGAGCCACTCGATGCCCACCTGGTGGAACTGACGCAGACGACCCTTCTGGGGACGCTCGCCGCGGAACATGGCCTCGGCATAGTAGGCCTTAAACGGCGTGGAGCCCTGAGGCACCAGGTTGTTCTCCACGACGGCGCGCACCACACCGGCCGTGCCCTCGGGGCGAAGCGCCAGGCGCTGCTTGGGCTTGAGCTTGGTATCGGTACCCTCGGTAAAGACGCGCTCAAGGTTGGCGCCGCTAAACACGCGGAACATCTCCTTGCGAACGACGTCGGTCGACTGGCCGATACCGTGGACAAACACGTCCACTTGCTCGATCGCGGGCGTCTCGATGGGCTTAAAGCCAAACGGCTCGAATACGCCGGCAGCGATCTGCTGCATCTTTTGCCAGGCGCGCATCTCGGCGCCGATAAGGTCGCGGGTTCCCTCCGCCTTCTGTGCCTGCATGGGCAAACACCTTTCTTTTGTATCGCGTCATAGGTAGTGGTCATTATACGGCACAAACACAAACCGCGGCGGCGCGTCTGACCGAACGAGGGTATGGGGACTCGTTCGGCCAGATGCGCCGCCGCTGTTTGTGATCCGTTTTCCTCCGTCCCCTTCGGATCACG
>UQZC01000136.1 GCA_900545505.1 uncultured Collinsella sp. | reverse complement strand
TGCATTTGCGCACCCGGCCCCGCCTCGTCTATATGTGCTCGGTTACTTGTCGGCGGCCTTCTTGGTGGTCGTCTTTTTTGCGGCAGCCTTCTTGGCAGTCGTCTTTTTCGCCGTGGCCTTCTTTCCCGCCGTGGTCTTCTTCGCCGTGCTCGCCTTGGTCGTGGTCTTGCGGCCACGGGCGGGCTTCTTCTCCTTGGTCGGGCAGTCCATGTTGACGCAAATGCGCCACGGACCGCGCGCCGTGTTGACCACCACGATGGGGGCGCCGCACTCGGGGCAAGTCTCGCCCGTCGCCTCGAGCTTGCCGCGCGCCGGCAGCGGATAGCTCACGCCGCAGTCATCGTAGTTGGTGCAGCGGATAAAGCGCTTGCCGCTCTTTTCGCTCTTGTGCGCGATCAGGTCGCCATGGCGTCCTGCCTCGGCGCACACCTTGCACTCACCCACCTTAAGGTCGGGCTCGTAGTTGGTGGGGCACATGGGGTTCACGCAAATCTCGAAGGCCTTCTGGCGGAACGGCTGGCACTTAATGCGCGGCGCGCCGCACTCGGGGCATACGGCCGCCTCGCCCTCGAGCGGGCTGACCTTGACGCCGCTCGGCACCGGATAGGTCACGTCGCAGTCGGGCCAGCCCATGCAGCCGATAAAGCTGCCGCGGGTCTTGGCGCTCGTCTTCATAACCAGGTCCTTGCCGCACTTGGGGCAGGCGCCCACGCGCGCATCGGCCGTGACGGCGTCGCTAATGGCGTCGCCCAGCTCCTGTGTGTGCTTGAGCAGCTCGTCGAGCACGCCAGCCAGCAGCGCGCGCGAGTGCGTCACGACATGCTCTTCGGTATCCTCGCCGCGCTCCACACGGGTCATATCGCCATCGAGCTCGCTGGTCATATCGGGGCTCGTGATGCGCGGGGCAAACTGCGTCAGCGCGTCGATGATGGCGATGCCTAGCTGGCTCGGCTCAACGGGATCATTTTTGAGATAGCGCACGGCGTACAGACGCTCGATGATGCTCGCGCGCGTGGACTTGGTACCCAGGCCGCGCTTTTCCATCTCCTGAACGAGCTTGCCCTGGCTATAGCGCGCGGGCGGCTCGGTCTGCTTGGCCTCGAGCTTAATGTCGAACACGTCGACCGTATCGCCCTGCTCCAGCGGCGGCATCTGCTCGTCGCGCTTAAGGCCGTACGGATAGGCCTCGCGGAAGCCAGGGGTCACGAGCACGTCGCCCGAGGCCACGAACGGCTCGCCGTTGACGTCGAGCTCGAGCTTGGTGTTCTCGATGGTCGCGGGACCCATAAGCGTTGCCAGGAAGCGACGGGCGATGAGGTCGTAGAGCTTGCGCTGGCCGCCGTCGAGCGTGGATGGGTCGCCCTCGCCCGTGGGATAGATAGGCGGGTGGTCGGTGGTCTCGACCTTGCCGCGCGTGGGCTTCATGGGACCGGCGAGCACCTTTTTGCAAACGGGCGCCAGCGCCGGGTTGATCTTTGCCAGGTCGCTTACCACGGCGCCCAGATCGAGCGTCGCAGGGTACACGGTGTTGTCGACACGCGGGTAGCTGATAAGGCCCGCCATGTAGAGGGACTCGGCGATGCGCATCGTACGCGCAGGCGAGATGCCCTCGGCCGCGGCGGCAGCCTGCAGCGAGGTGGTCGCAAACGGCGTGGGCGGCTGTTGCTTGCGCGAGCGCTTGGTCACCGCGGCAACGGTCGCCGTCGCGACGCCGTCGACATGGCCGTACGCCGTCTCGGCAGCATCCTTGTCGGTAAAACGCGCCGTCTTGTGCGCGATCTTAAAGCGGTCGTCCTCGGCAGCGCCCTGCGCGGCACCCATGCCGCGAATCTGCCAATAGTCCTCGGGCACAAACGCCATGCGCTCGCGCTCGCGCTCGACCACCAGGGCGAGCGTCGGCGTCTGCACGCGGCCGGCGGAGCGCACGTTACCAAAGCCGCCAAACTTGGCGAGCGTCAGGTAACGCGTGAGCACCGCGCCCCAAATGAGGTCGATGTGCTGACGGCTCTCGCCGGCGTCGGCCAGATTCTGGTCGAGCGTGACGAGATTATCGAAGGCGTGCGTGATCTCGGCCTTGGTAAACGAAGAGTACTGGGCGCGGGCGACCGGCAAGTCCGGCGCAACCTCGCGCACCTTGTTGAGAGCGTCCGAGCCGATCAGCTCGCCCTCGCGGTCGAAGTCCGTGGCGATGATGACGCTATCGGACTTTTTAGCGAGGTTCTTGAGCGAACGAATGAGCTCCTTCTCGGCCGGCAGCTTAATGACGGGCGCCCAGGTGAGATAAGGCAGGCTCTCGAGCTTCCAGCCCTTAATGGAGATGCCATCGGCAAGGAACGGCTTACGCTTGGTGTCGTAGGGCGGACGCGCCAGGCCATCGGGCATATCGGCCGGCAGCATCTCACCGTCCTCGGTCACCGAATACCAACCCAGCTTTTTATCGAACAGCACGCTGTCGCAAAAATCGGGCGCAAGGATGTGACCGGCAAGACCGATCGTCACGCACTCCTCGCCCTTCCACTCAAAACGGTAGATGGCGGTGTTGTACACCTTGTCCTTTTTGGGCTTACCCGTGGACAGCCGCTCGGCGATCTGACGCGCGGCGTCGTTTTTCTCGGCGATGATGAGCTTCAAAAGAGGCTCCTATCTCGTATCTCTGCGGCTACGCCCGCCCGTATGGCGGCCGACTTACGCCCTTGCTTGCTCAATCTGCCCGATGAGCCAATCGCACCAGGCATCCATGCCCTCGCCCTTGCGCGCGCTCACGGCAAACCGCGGCGCCTGCGGATTGAGGTCATCGAGTGTCTTAGTATACCTATCCATGTCAAAATCGAAAGCCGGGGCCACATCGACCTTGTTGAGCAGCTGCGCGCCGGCGTGTTGGAAGATGCCCGGGTACTTGATGGGCTTGTCGTCGCCCTCGGGCACCGAGAGGATCATGATGGACAGGTTCTCGCCCAGGTCAAAGTCGACCGGGCAGACCAGGTTGCCCACGTTTTCGATAAAGATGACGTCGATGTTCTCCAGACCGACGGCCTGGTCGAACGCGTCAACGGCCTCCATGATCATGTTGCCCTCGAGGTGGCACAGGCCGCCCGTGTTGATCTGGATGGCGGGCATGCCGGCTTCCTTCATGGTAATGGCGTCGACGTCCGAGGCGATATCGCCCTCGATGACGGCGCAACGCAGGCCCGCCTTGTCGCGCAGGCGCTCGTTGGTGCCCAGAATCGTAGTGGTCTTGCCCGAACCGGGGCTCGACAGCACATTGATCACATAGGTGTTTGTCTCTTTAAATCGCTGACGCAGCTGATCTGCCAGGCGCTCATTGCGCGACAGAATCGGCGATGCGATATCAATCGTTTTCTCGGCCATACTCGGCACTCCTTACTTTGGCCCCTTTATACCCCGTCACCAGATGGCTAGCGGGCTAATCGTCGGGGGTTTCGATTTCGATACTTGCGATGTCGAGCTCGCGGCCGTGCAGTAGGCGCACGTTGGCACCACCACACTGGGGACAGCGACAGTGGAAACGATCGTGGTCGAAGACCTCACCGCAGTCCAAGCACTCGCTTTGTGGATGGACCTCCTCCACGGCAAGCTCGCAGCCGCGCGTGAGCGGGTCCTCGTCGCGGAACGTCTCCCACGCAAAGTCGAGCGCCTCGCGCACCACCTCGGTCATATCCCCGATACGCAGCGTTACCAAAACGGCGCGCGAGGCCCCCGCCCCACGCGCCGCGCGAATCACTGTATCGAGTATGCCGTTGACGATGCCAACCTCGTGCATACCGATTTACTCCTCGTCATCCTCATCGTCCGAGAACAGGTCCAGACGGCTCACGAACAGGCCCTCCTTGCCCTCGCGCGCGGTAATGACCACGCGGGCGATAGCGAGCGAAATCTCGTAGAGCGAAAGCAGGGCACCGTACATAAGGCCCAGCGTGACGGGCGAGCCGTCGGGCGTGATCACGGCCGAGCCCACGAGCAGGCCCACGTACACGTAGCGCCAGGCACTGCGGAAGGCCGCATAGGACACAATATGGAAGACGGACAAGTAGAAGATGATGAGCGGCAGCTCAAACGCCACACCAAAGCCGATCATAAAGAGCAGCTCCATGTTGATGTAGTCCTCCAAATTGGGCAGCGCCGTGGCGACGGCCGAGGTCTCGCCGATGAGCCACTCAAAGCCCGCAGGAATGATGATGAAGTAGCAGAAGATGGCGCCCAGGAAGAACAGCACCGTCGAGGCGAGCACCGTGGGCACGACCCACTTGCGCTCGTTGGGGCGAAGCGCCGGCAGGAAAAACGCCAGAATCTGCCAGATGATCATGGGCGTGCACATGACCACGGCCATCTTGATGGCCAGTGAGAAGCGCAGGCCAAAGCCGCCGAGCGTGGTGGTGATGTAGAACTTACCGTCCGGCACAAAGGAGCGGATGGGATCTTTCAGGATGTCGAGCACCACAGGCGTGGCGAAATACAGCACGATAGCGGCTGCAAAGACTGACACGACCACGATGGTCAGGCGGCGACGGAGCTCTCCCAGGTGATCGAAGAGCGGCATACGCGCAGGTCCGATAGGCATTACTCATCGCCTCCCTTCGGGGCGTCGGCGGCAGCGGCATCGTCCTCGGCTTCGAGCTCGCGGGCGAGCTGGTCGACGACGGCTTTGCGCTTGCGGGGACGACGAGCATAGAGG
>UQZC01000135.1 GCA_900545505.1 uncultured Collinsella sp. | reverse complement strand
GGTGAGGTCGACGGCGTCAACTACTTTTTTCTGACGCGTGAGGAGTTCGACCGCCGCGTGGCAAACGGTGAGTTTGTTGAGTGGGCCGAGGTCCACGGTAACTGCTACGGCACGTTGGTGAGCGAGGTCACATCCAAGCTCGCCTCGGGCGCGTCTCTGATTCTGGAGATCGATGTCCAGGGTGCCCTGCAGGTGAAGGAGCGTTTCCCCGAGGCCGTGCTGATCTTTATCAAGCCGCCTTCGCTCGAGGTGCTTCGCGAGCGTCTAGTCGGTCGCGGTACCGAGACGCCCGAGACGATTGAGCTGCGTATGGCAAACGCCGCCGATGAGCTTGCCCTTGCCGACCGCTACGACGACGTCGTGGTTAATGACGATCTCGACCGCGCGACCGATGAGCTCGTTCGCGTTCTCGATATGCATGAAAGGATCTGAGGTCCGTGTCCGTTGTAAAGCCTTGCATTGACGATCTTCTGGAGAAGACCGATCACAACCGCTTCCTGCTTGCTTCGCTTGCCTCCAAGCGCGCCTGCGACATTAACAGCATGCTGCGTGGCCAGCACAACCGCGTGCTTGCCGTCCAGGATGTCGATGACATCACCATCGGGCTTTCCGGTGCCGATACCATCTCGATGGCTATGGACGAGATTGTCGACGGCGACATCTCTTACGACGAGGCCCGTTACGAGAAGGCGCTCGGCCACAAGGTTGCTGAAGCCTAAATGGCGGCTCGCGTCTGCCTGGTCCACTATCACGAGGTTGGACTGAAGGGTAAGAACCGCGCACATTTTGAGCATATCCTCATGGATAACATCAAGGCGGCCTTGGCCGCCTTTTCCGTGAATGCCGTGTCTCGAATTTCCGGTTATATCCTCGTGACCTTTAACGAGCATCAGGCCGATGAGGCGGCGCGTGTCATTCGCACCGTTCCCGGCGTTGCTCGCGTGTCTTTGGCGTATCACACCAATCGCGACCCTCAGGAGTACTGTGCCGCCGCCGTCAAGGCGCTGCGCGAGTTTGGTTCCTTCGATTCGTTTAAGGTGCATGCCAAGCGCTCCAATACCGACTATGAGCTCACCTCGATTGACATCAATCGTCAGGTGGGCGAGGTGCTGTGTGAGGCCTTCCCCGATAAAAAGGTTCAAATGCACGACCCCGATGCCATGGTGCACGTACTGGTGGTTCAGGGTAGCGTTTATGTGTACGCGCGCTCCGAGCGCGGCGTGGGCGGTCTGCCGGTGGGTTCTGCCGGCAAGGTCGTGACGCTGCTGTCGTCGGGTATCGATTCTCCGGTGGCGACTTGGATGCTCGCGCGTCGCGGTGCGGTGTGCGTGCCGGTACATTTCTCCGGTCGTCCGCAGACGCCCGATACGAGCGAGTATTTGGTGCAGGACATCATCCGTGCGCTTGAGCCGGGTGTCCAGATCGGCCGCCTGTACGTGGTGCTGTTTGGCGACTGCCAGCGTGAGATTTCGGTCACCTGTCCCAGCAACCTGCGCGTGATCATGTATCGCCGCATTATGTATTCGGTTGCCGAGCGCATTGCACACATCGAGGGCGCCAAGGCCATCGTTACGGGTGAATCGCTTGGGCAGGTTGCCTCCCAAACGCTTGAGAACATCATGGCCGTCAACGAGGCCGTGAAGATCCCCGTGTTCCGTCCTCTCATCGGTTCGGACAAGCAGGAGATCATCGCGCGCGCCGAGGAGATCGGTACGTTCGATATCTCGACTGAGGCCGCTCCCGACTGCTGCACGCTGTTTATGCCGCGCCGTCCCGAGACGCACGCCAAACTCGATGCCGTGCATGAGGCCTGGGAGCTGTTCGATCACGAGGAGATGATCGAGCGCCTGCTCAAGCAGACCGAGTACATCGACTTCGAGAGCAACACGTATAAGGCCCCTAAGACCTTAAAACGCAAACATTCGGAGCTTGCTCCGCGTGAGATTTACCAAGATCACGAGTAAATTTGTGCATAGACCGACGATGCGCCTGCATCGTCGGCCTTTTGCTATCTGGGCATTTTGCGGCTAAGTGTTCATTTGCTGACGTGTGCCTGAATAAATGGACAGATTTGTGCAAGGTTTTGGTCGGTTTTTGGTTTGAACGTTAAAACCGGTTTTGGAGCGTGGCTGTTGTGGAGCTCCTTTCCTGACACGATGGTGTTGGGAGGTTTTGCTATGGCGCAGCGCGAACAACACGAACGAGTCAAACGGATGGACCGCTTGGCGGACAAGCTGTTCGGTCATAAGGCAGTGGTGATGGCGATACTGGTCGTCATTGCGATGGCGAGTGGACTGGCGATGGCGAACCTTGGCGGCGGTGCCGGTGGCGTGTCGTTTGAGCGCACTGACGGTTCAGGCTCGTTGGTGGAGCCGGGATCCGGTGATGCCTCGAGCGGAAAGACATCCGAAGGTTCTTCGGCTAAGGCTTCTGCCGCGGCAGAGGTCTATGTCGATGTCGACGGCGCCGTTGTGTCGCCCGGTGTATATCGTCTCAAGGACGGCGCGCGGGTGGCTCAGGCGATTGATGCCGCCGGCGGGCTTACGCCCGAGGCAGACGTTACGGGGCTCAATCGGGCATCTAAGGTCACTGATGGACAAAAAATCCACGTTCCAACGGTAGGGGAGCAGCAGGCGTCCATTGCGGAAGCCGGTGTTGATGGTGGGGCTTCCGCATCATCGGGCGTGAGTGGCGCAACAGGCCTAGTAAACATCAATACGGCAAGCACGGCAGAGCTGCAGACGCTTTCGGGCATCGGCCCCTCCATGGCCCAGTCGATTATCGATGAGCGGACAAAGAACGGTGCTTTTGCCTCGGTTGACGATCTGATGCGTGTGTCGGGAATCGGCGAGAAGAAGCTTGCCAAAATCAAAGATTGCATCTGCGTATGAGTGCGATCGAGCGCGAGCATGTGATGCCTCCGCGGCCCCTGATACCGTGGACGATGGCCCTGTGTGCCGGCATGTGCATGAGCTGCGCCTTGGTGCTCAACGTGGCCGCTGACGCGCTGCTGAGGGAGCAGGCGCCGGCGGTCGGGCCGCTATGGGCCATTCCCGTTGCGGCGGCGGTATTCGTTGTGTTGGCTCAATCTTGTGCGCGGCTTGCCCCTTGGAAGCGGTGGCTGTACGCCGCGTCCGTTGGTCTCGTGGCGGGAGCGGTCGTCTCGGCGTGGTGCGCTGCGGGCGCGCTCAACGCCTCGAAGGCGCTCGACGGTCGAGCGGCAAGCGGCCTCGAGTTTGTCGTGCAGGGCGATCCATCCATAAACGACGACGTGTATTCCTATACCTGCGAGGCACGTGCGGACGGTAAGAACTTGGCAACGGTTCGCCTATCGTGCGACCTCGAGCTCAAGGTCGGGGCGCACGCGCGTGTTATCGGTCGCGTTTCACGTTTTGAGAACGATGCATATGGACGATCGCGCGTGCTCCGAGGCGAGGTGCGCAAGGTTCAAGCCGTTCGGATTGTGTCGGTCGATGAGGGCTCTCCGGGGCCGCTGCTTCGACTGCGAAATGGGCTGCTTGCGTCCATCGCGCCTGCGACCGACCCGGCACGTGCACTCATAGCCGGTGTCATCTGCGGTCGTTCGGCCGAGCTGCGCGCCCAGCCGGCGGGCGACTGGTTTTCGGTGACGGGAACGGCGCATCTTATCGCCGTCTCGGGCAGCCATTTGGCTATCATGGGGTTTGTAATCGAGGGTGTATTGCAAAAGACTCGGTGCTCACGTGGTCTTCACCGGGCGATATTGGCGATAACGCTTATGGGCTACGCTGCCTTTACGGGCGCGTCTCCCTCGGCCGTGCGCGCGTGCTGCATGGTGTTCGCGACGCTTGTCGTAAACGGCGCGGAGCGTCGCCGGCACGGCGCATCGGCACTCTTCGTAACCATGTCCATCTTTGTGCTACTGCGACCGACGGTGCTGTTCGATATGGGCTTTCAGCTTTCATGTGCCAGCGTCTTTGCCATTCTGTGCTTTTGCCCCTATGCGACCTACGCTTTGGGTGAGCTGGGTGTGCCATCGGGCGTTGCCAGCATGCTTTCCGTCACGCTGTGCTCGCAACTGGCGACTCTTCCCATTACCATTCCTGCCTTCGGTACGTTCTCGCTCATTGCTCCGCTGGCAAATGCAGTCATCGGTCCGGTGGCGAGCGTACTGCTCGCTGTGTCGATCGTGCTGGTTCCCTTTTCGCTCGTGGAACCGTTGCGGATTTGGGCGCTCGTTGTGCCCATGGTTGCCGCCCGTTGCGCACTGTTCTTCGAGCAGCTGTTTGCCGCCGTGCCTGGTGCATCCGTGAGTGTGCCGCCCGATAGCATGTGGATTTACCTAGTGCCGTGTTTGCTGGCGGTTCTGTTGGTCTGGTGGCCGCGTCCCCGTGCACGTCCTATGGCGGTGGGGCTTTCATGCCTGGTGCTCTTGGCTGCGATTCCGTACGTCTACTGGGATCGATTCGCGCCGCCTTCGGTGACGGTGCTCGATGTGGGCCAGGCGGATGCGATTCTTATCCGCCAGGGCGACGCAGTAGCACTTGTCGACTGCGGGCTCGACGAGCGCGTGGTAGCGGCGTTGGTTCGCAATAACGTGCACCATATCGATGCCGTCTTTGTGACGCATTGGGATGAGGACCACTGGGGTGGTCTGCCTGCCGTGCTCGAGCAGTTTTCGGTTGGAACGATTGCCGTGGCGGCGGATGCGCTGGAGGATGCT
>UQZC01000134.1 GCA_900545505.1 uncultured Collinsella sp. | reverse complement strand
GGCGGCGCGGCGTCCCGTAGGGCCGAGCCGCCCCGCCCCCCTGCCAGTGGCTCATCGAGATGGGTGCCGACGCGTTGCCCGCTGCGCGCGCCGATGCACTGGCGCGTCTGTGGCGCCTGACGCCGGAGCAGCGCGAACGCTTCGACGTTGCCCTGAACCGCTGGCTCAAGTCGGCTGTTCGTGCCGACCTGCTCGCGTGGCCGTGCGTTCGCGCCGAGGTGCCGTTCTTTTCGCTGGGCTGCGAGGACGAGGACATCGCTCGCTACGGTGCCTATGCCGAGGGCGCCATCGATGCACTGGCCACCGACCCGGCCGATCCGTCGCGCGCCCTGGTCATTGATTACAAGACGGGTGGCACGCCGGATGAGACGCCGGAACAGCTGCTCGAGAAGCACGCCCTGCAGGCGCGCGTCTACGCCGACGTGTTGCACAAGGCGGGCGTTGAGGCGGTGACGGTCAAGTTCGTTCGCGTGGAGCAGACGAATCCAGCCATCTTCGTCGAACCCGCCGAACCTCAAGTAGTCACCTACAATCTCTAGCCCTCAGATAACTTGCGGTGGAATACGGACTGTTTTGGCCAAAAAAGCCGCCAAACAGTCCGCATTTCACCGCAACTGCAAGAGGAGCCGTGTTGGTTTGGCTAGGTTCGGGTGCCGTCCGCGCCGTGCGGTAAAATCGTTCAGTCAGAACACGAACCCGCATCGGAGCTCATCACATGGCATTCGTCCATCTGCACAATCACACTGTTTTCTCCATGCTCGACGGCGCAACCCGTATCCAGGATATGGTCAATCGTGCCGTTGAACTTGGCATGCCCGCCGTGGCCATTACCGACCACGGCTACATGTATGGCGTGCCCGACCTGGCGCTGGCCTGCGACGCCGTCAATCACAACACGCCCGAGTACAAAACCTGGAGCCACGACAAGGCCTTCTTGGAAAAGGACCGCCGCGACGAGCTGGTGGAGCCCGACCCCGAGGAAAACCCGCGCGAGCATGCCCAGTATGTGAAGGACATGGCCATGTGGGACGAGAAGGGCAACATCGACGAGCTCAAGCCGCCCCTGGTCATCAAGCCCATCTTTGGCTGCGAGGTCTACTTTACGCCGGACGAGACGCTCGCCCGCGACCACAAGCCCGAGCTCTACCACATGATCCTTCTGGCCAAGGACCAGGAGGGCTACGTCAACCTGATGCAGACGGTTTCCGAGGCCGCCGTGCAGGGCTTTTACTACAAGCCCCGCGTGACGCTCGACAACCTGCGCCGCCACGCCAAGGGCATGATCTGCACGAGCGCCTGCATCGCGGGCATCATCCCCAAATACATCGACCGCGGTGACATGGAGGGCGCCATCAAGTGGGCCGAGACCTTCCGCGACACCTTCGACCCCGGTGACTTCTACATCGAGATCCAGGAACACGGCATCACCACCGACAACGGCCTGACCGACGAGCAGATGGACCGCACGCTCATCGACATCGCCAAGCAGGTGGGCGTCAAGGTCATCGCCACCAACGACTTCCACTACCTGCGCCGCGAGGACGCGCCCGTGCAGGACGTCATCATGTGCATCGGCATGAACGCCAAGGTCGACGACCCCAACCGCATGCGCATGACCGGCTCGGAGTTTTACATGAAGACCGAGGAGGAGATGCGGGCGATGTTCCCGTATTGCCCCGAGGCCTGCGACAACACGCTCGAGATTGCCGACAAGTGCTACGTTGAGCTGGACTGGGACTCCATCATCCTGCCGCGCTTCCCGTTGCTCGATCCCGGCGAGACGCACGAGAGCCAGTTCCGCCGCGAGTGCGAGAAGGGCCTGCGCCAACACTACGGTGACGACTGGGCCACGCGCGAGATCTGTGGCGTCAACATCAAAGAGCGCTTTGAGTACGAATACAAGGTCATCTGCGACAAGGGCTTTGCCGCCTACTTTTTGATCGTCGCCGAGTACGTGCAATGGGCCAAGGACAACGGCATCGGCGTCGGTCCCGGCCGTGGCTCGGCCGCCGGCGCTATCGTCGCCTACGCCATGAACATCACCGCGTTCGACCCGCTCGAGAACGGCCTGATGTTCGAGAGGTTCCTGTCCCCGCAGCGTACCGAGATGCCCGATATCGATATGGACTTCGACGATGAGCGGCGCCTCGAGGTCGTGGAGCACGTTCGCCAGCTCTACGGTCCCGAGAAGGTCACCCACGTCATCACCTACTCGACCATTAAGGCCAAGCAGGCCATCAACGACGCCGCGCGCGTGCTGGACTACCCGGTCTACATGGGCCAGCGCCTGTCCAAGATGGTCTCGAGCGACCCCAAGGTCAAGCTCAAGCAGGTGCTCGAAAAGCAACCCGGCAAAGAGGATCTGTTTAACCCCGACTTTGCCGAGGCCTATAAAAAGGATGACGACGCCCGCCGTATCATCGACACGGCGCTCTCGATCGAGGGCCTCACCCGTGGCGAGGGTGTGCACGCGTGCGCCGTCCTGATCTGCCGCGATCCCGTCAACGAGCATGTGCCCACCAAGCTCGATACCAAGGGCGGCGTCGAGATTACCCAGTACGAGGGCCATACCGTTGCCGACATGGGCCTGCTCAAGATGGACTTCCTGGGCCTGCGCACGCTGACGGTTATCTCCAAGGCTAAGGCAAACATCAAAAAGAATTTCGGCATCGACATCAAAGAGGAAGAGATTCCCTTTGACGACCCCGAGATCTTTAAGCTCATGGGCTCCGGTCACACCGCCGGCGTCTTCCAGGTCGAGTCCGCCGGCATGACGGCCACGATCAAGAATATGAAGCCCACCGAGTACAAGCACGTTGTGGCATTGATCGCTCTATACCGCCCGGGCCCGCTGGGTGCCGGCATGGTTTCGTCCTACATCAACCGTATGAACGGCAAGGAGCCGGCCGTCTCCTACGACGACCGCCTGGACGACATCCTGGGCGAAACCTACGGCACCATGGTCTACCAGGAGCAGGTTATGCTCATCTCCGTTGAGATGTGCGGCTTCTCCAAGGGCGAATCGGACTCGCGTATCCGTAAGCCCGTGGCTAAGAAAAAGATCAAGCTGCTCACGTCGACGGTGCTCCACTGGGAGGATGGCTCGGACGAGACCACCTACGACCACTGGATGAACGGCGCCATCAAGAACAACTACACGCGCGAGGTCGCCCAGAAGATTTGGGACGATGTTCTCGAGTTCGCGTCCTACGCCTTCAACAAGTCGCACTCCGCCGGCTACGCCATTCTGGTTATGCAGACGGCATGGCTTAAGGCGCACTATCCGCACGAGTACATGGCGGCCGTTCTGACGTCCTACACGGGCAAGACCGACAAGATCGTTCACTACGTCTCGGCATGCCGTTACGACGGCATCCCCGTGCTTTCGCCAGATGTCAACGAGTCCGGCACCGAGTTCACGGCTACCAAGGAAGGCGTGCGCTTTGGCCTGGCCGGCATCCGCGGCGTGGGCACCGGCGTGGCGCAGGCGATTATCGCCGAGCGCGAGGCGGGCGGTCCGTTTAAGACGCTGCACGACTTTGTCGAGCGCGTGGACTCGAGCCAGGCCAACCGTCGCGTGATCGAATCGCTCATCAAGGCAGGCGCTTTCGACTCCACGGGGTATCCGCGTCGCCAGATGATGCACTTCGTGGACAAGAACAACCCCGAGAACATCATCGATGCAGCGGTAAAGCGCCAGAAAGATCGCGCGAGCGGCCAGACGTCGTTCTTCGATATGTTTGGCGACGTTGAGGGCTCGGGCTTTGAGGTGAGCGTGCCCGATCCGGATGGCCAGGAGTGGGACCGCCACCTTAAGTTGAGCCAGGAGAAGGAGGTTCTGGGCATCTATGTCTCGGACCACCCGCTGCGCCCGTTTGAGTATGCACTAGCCAAGGCACGCGACTTCTCGTTCTCGCAGATCGATACCGGCTACGAGGTGCAAAACCCCACGGGCGGTACCATCAACCAGGAGATTCCCGAGGGCAAGGCGCTGTGGTGGGCCGGCATGGTCTCGAGCGTGTCCAAGCGCGTGACCAAAAACGGCGACCCCATGGGTATTGTGCAGCTCGAGGACATGGAAGGCGAGGCCACGGTCGTGGTGTTCCCCAAGACCTACAAAGAGGCCGAGGGATACCTGTACGGCGAGGTCGATCCCGAGACCGGTGCGCAGCTGTCTGATGCGTTTGTTCGCATTAAGGGCAAGCTCGAGCGTTCGGACCGCGGCGACCAGATCATCGCGCAGGAGATCGTGCCGCTTGAGCTTAACGAGGAGAACAACAAGCCCAAGGTGTTTGAGGTCATGGTGCCCAACAGCCGCTTTAGCCAGGGCAATATGGCGCGTCTTGCCACGGTGCTTACCGCAAACCCGGGCGGCGACCGCGTGGAGATCTTTATCGAGCAGGTGGACGGGCGCGTACTGCGTGCCGAGGTGCCGGCCAAGGTCAACGCACGCTCGATTCCGCTGCTGGCAGAGGCAAAGGCGATTGTGGGTAACCAAGGCAGAGTGACGGTAATTTAAGGACGGCGTTGGCGGGGTAGCTAATTTGGGACGGGGCTATTTTAGCTACCCTTTGACTGACGGCGAATGAGTCGGGGTCGGAATGCATCTCAACCGACATATGGGGGTAGCTAAAATAGCCCCGTCCCAAATTAGCTACCCCGGGTGAGATTGGAGGAAGTGATGGCGCAGGGGACGTTTGTGCAGGCGCTTCGTAAGGAGGCG
>UQZC01000133.1 GCA_900545505.1 uncultured Collinsella sp. | reverse complement strand
TACGGCCTTGAGGTCGGCGTGGGCGGAGGACGTGGTTGTGGGGGATACGTGTCCCGGTTGCTGTTTCGCGGCAAAGCCGCGAAAAGCGCACCACTTTGGGGTGAGTGGGAGACGTGGTTGTTGCGACAACTGGTCCCCGCCAGAAATTACCCTTGGCATACTTGCGCGAAAGCTTACTGGTGCTACACTTGCAAGAGCTGTTTCAGGGCGGGGTGAAATTCCCCACTGGCGGTAAATCGGGCGGTGCCAAAGGGGTGCCGTGGCGCAGGCGAGGCGTCTGCGGCCGAGCCGATGAGTCCGCGACCCGTGTGTGCGTTGGTTCGCATGCCGGCTGAACTGGTGAGATCCCAGTACCAACGGTTAGAGTCCGGATGAAAGAGGCAGGTGATCTTATGTCTGAACAGTCGCAGCATATCCATTTTGAGAACACGAATAGGTGGAGCACCAAACAGCTCGTTACCATGGCGTTGATGTGCGCCTTGGGAGCACTGTTTATGTACGTGCAGCTGCCCATCCTTCCCTCGGCGCCGTTTTTGACGTATGACCCGTCGCTGGTGCCGGCGATGGTGTGCGGGTTTGCGTATGGTCCCGGTGCCGGTACCGCCGTTGCCGCCATGGCGATCGTTATCCATGCGCTCACCACGGGTGACTGGGTCGGCGCGCTTATGAACCTGGTTGCCACGCTGGGCTACATTCTGCCTGCGGCTATCGTCTATCAGAAGATGCATACCTATAAGGGTGCCGTGATTGGCCTGGTGCTCGGCGTTATTGCCGCTACGGCGTTGTCTATGGTCGCAAACCTTACCATTGGCGTATGGTTCTGGTATGGCTCGGTCGATGTGATCGCCCCGCTCATGATTCCCGCCGTGCTGCCGTTTAACCTTATCAAGACCGTGCTTAACTCGGTGTTGACGCTGGTGGTGTATAAAGCAGTCTCCAACCTCATCACGCCTAAAAAGGACCAGGTCAAAGGCCGCGCATGATTGAGTGTCGGGGCGTTTCCTTTAGCTATGACGGTGCCGTGTCGGCACTCGACGGCGTCGATCTAAACATCGAGGACGGGGAGTTTTTCTGCATCCTCGGTGGCAATGGGTCGGGCAAGTCGACGTTTGCCAAGCATCTGAATGCGCTGCTGCAGCCCGATGCGGGAACGGTGTGCGTCAACGGCATGGACGCGTCCGATCCCGAGCTGGTCTACGACATCCGCTCGACTGCTGGCATGGTGTTCCAGAATCCCGACGACCAGCTTGTGGCGACGCTTGTCGAGGACGACGTTGCGTTTGGTCCCGAAAACCTTGGCGTGCCATCGGCGCAAATTGCGCAGCGCGTACGTGAGGCGCTGAAGGGCGTGGGCCTGGTGGGCTTTGAGCGCCACGAGACCCATGCGCTTTCGGGTGGCCAAAAGCAACGCGTGGCGCTTGCCGGCGTGCTTGCCATGGAACCGCGCGTTCTCATTTTGGACGAGGCTTCCTCGATGCTCGATCCGCGTGGACGTAAGGGCCTCATGAAGGCTTGCCGCGCGTTGCACGCTCGCGGTATGACCATCGTGATGATTACGCACTTTATGGAAGAAGCCGCCGAGGCCGATCGTGTCGCGGTGTTTCGGGCGGGGCACGTTGCCATGCTCGGTACGCCCGAGGAAATTTTGACGCGGGCGGATGAGCTTGCGCAGCTCAACCTGGATATGCCGGAGTCGTGTCGTCTGGGCATGGCGCTTCGTACGAAGGGCGTGCCCGTTCACGCGCAGGTGCGTGAGGCGGATATGGTCGCCGAGATTGCGCAGGCTTATGCCGAGCGAAGTGGGGCAGGCATCGCGGGGCAGTCTTCCGTATCCCAGTCGGAAATCGCTGACGGCACTGTTCCGGTAGACAACGAGGGCAACGCGTCGGAGCCTGTCATCGAGCTATCCCATGTTTCGTATAGTTATTCGCTCAGTCCGCGCGAGCGCCGCCGCTGGTATAAGCGCTCGGCCACTGCGGGCAAATCGGGCAAACAGGCTCTCTGGGGAAACGACCCAAGCAGCCCGTGGGCGCTGCGCGATGTATCGCTGACGGTGTGTCGCGGCGAGTTCCTGGGCTTGGCAGGTCATACCGGTTCGGGTAAGTCGACGCTGGTCCAGCATCTCAACGGTTTGATTCGCCCCCAGGAGGGATCCGTTCGCGCGCTGGGGCTCGATCTGTCAAACAAGAAAGACGCCGCCGCGGTTAAGGCCAAGGTCGGCGTGGTGTTTCAGTATCCAGAGCGTCAGCTGTTTGCCGAGACCGTGGCACAGGACGTGGCGTTTGGTCCGCATAACCTTGGCTTGCCGCAAGATGAAGTCGACCGTCGTGTCGAGTCATCGCTCTCACGCGTGGGCCTCGACCTTTCCACGGTCGGCGACAAGAGTCCCTTTGAGCTTTCGGGCGGTCAGCAACGGCGTGTGGCATTCGCCGGCGTGCTCGCCATGGAGCCCGAAGTCCTGGTGCTCGATGAGCCCATGGCGGGGCTCGATCCGGCTGCGCGCAGGGATTTCCTTGAGCTTATCGATCGACTTCACCGCGATGGCCTGACCGTTGTCATGGTTTCGCATAGTATGGATGACCTGGCCAATTGCTGCGACCGTATCGTCGTAATGAACGAAGGTGCGGTGTTTGCCGAGGGAACCCCCGTGCAGGTGTTTGCGCATGCCGATGAGCTCAAGTCGATCGGCTTGGGCGTACCTGCTGCTCAGCGCATGGCGTTGGCGCTCGCGGAAGCGGGCGTGCCGCTGCGTCGCGGCGGGCTCTATACGGTTGAGTCGTTGGCCGACGAGTTGGTAGATTTGCTGATCGGTCGCTCGGACGGTCCTTCTAACGTCGCGGACATTGCTAAATCCAAGACGGTCTCGCGAGAGGAGGGCTGCTGATGGAGGCGTTTTCGTTTGGCAGTTACTATCCCGGCGATAGTGCAATCCACCGCCTGGACCCGCGAACCAAGTTGCTCTTGGGCTTTGTGTTTCTGACCACGACGCTCACGGTCAGTGGCTTCCGCGGACTGGCCCCGGTCGCAATTTTCGTTGTGCTGACCTATGCCGTGTCTCGGGTGCCGGTTCGTCGCGTTCTGTCGTCGATGGCGCCGCTGCTGGCAATCGTCGTCGTGGTCGCGGTGCTCAACTTGTTTACCGATCAGAGTGGGCGCATCCTGTGGCAGCTCGGCTTTCTGCAGATAAGCGAGGGCTCACTGCGTTCTGCCGCCTTTATGGCGTGCCGCCTGACGTTGATGATGGCCGGCATGAGCGCCATTACACTCACCACGCCGACGCTCGACCTCACCGCGGGCTTTGAGCGCCTGCTCGCGCCGTTTGCGCGTGTGGGACTTCCTGCGCACGAGCTCGGCATGATCATGGGTATCGCGCTACGCTTTATGCCGCAGTTTGCCACTGAGATGAAGCAGACGGCCGATGCACAGGCAAGCCGCGGCGCGCGCGTGACGGGCGGTCCGCTCGGCGGCGTGCGTATGCTCGGCAGTGTGGCGATTCCGCTGTTCACGGGCGTGTTCCGCCATGCCGAGACGCTGTCTGCCGCCATGGATGCACGCTGCTATCACGGCGAGCAGGGCCGCACGCGCCTGCATGCGCTTGCATTTGGCCGCGGCGATGCGTTGGCGGCGGTGGTGACGGCGTTGCTGCTCATCTGCGTCATCGTCATCAATCTTCAACTTGTTTAGGCGCGATTCGGGCGCAAGAAAGGGGTCCCTATGACCGACAACGACCGCACGGCTCAGCTTGAGCGCGCCTGTTCGTATCTCAGGCGCATTCCGGCGTGGTATCTGGCCACGACCGATGCAAGTGACGGGCATCAGCCTCGCGTGAGGCCGTTTTCGTTTGCCATGGTCGATGACGGTAAGTTGTGGTTTTGCACGTCGCGCGACAAGGACGTGTGGGCGGAGCTGAGTGCGAATCCCAAGTTTGAGCTCTCGGGCTGGAACCCGGGGGAATGTTGGATCGTATTGACCGGCGAAGCCGCACTTGAGGACGACGCAGTTGCGAGCGACAAGGTGCGTCAAGCGGGTTTTAAGCACATGGTGGGCATTGGCGAGGAACACGAGAGTGCCAACGACGGCCGCCTTGCTTTCTTTTCGGTCCGCAACATTGCCGCGCGCTTCTGTGATATCGACGGCAGCGAGGAGCGCCTGGAGCTCTAGCTCGCACAAACCAGGCTCCCAAACTAGCTAGTACAGGAGGAAACGTGGACGGATTGAATACGGTGCTGGAGTATCTGACGTCGGTGCCGGCGTGGTATCTGGCGACGAGTGTGGACGGGCAGCCGCATGTGCGTCCGTTCTCGTTTGCACAGATCCAGGACGGTAAGCTGTGGTTTGTGACGGCGCGCACCAAAGATGTGTGGCAGGAGCTGCTGCAAAACCAGCGCTTTGAGGCCACGAGTTGGTGGTCGGGCCATGGTTGGTTGATTCTGCGCGGGCGTGCGGGGCTGGAAGACCGGGCTTCGAGCGAAATGCGCGAGGCCGGATGGAAACATCTTGAGCGCTTGAGCGAGCACTATGAGGGGCCTAACGACCCCACGCTCGTCTTCTTTAGCGTCGAGGATCCCGAGGCTTTTATCTGCAATCACGACGAATGGGTGCCGGTCGAGCTCTAGCCAGCTGGCTCATCCTAACAACTTGGTTTTCGCATGGGCGGGCCCCGTATTGCCCGGCGCCGTTAGGAGCGCCGGTCAATACGGGGCCCGCTCCATTTGTCAATTCCTTCAAGCGAATGTG
>UQZC01000132.1 GCA_900545505.1 uncultured Collinsella sp. | reverse complement strand
GGTTCCCGGTTGCACCGGGCCGCGCGGCAAGGAGAT
This sequence comes from uncultured Collinsella sp., assembly GCA_900545505.1. Classification (GTDB taxonomy): domain Bacteria; phylum Actinomycetota; class Coriobacteriia; order Coriobacteriales; family Coriobacteriaceae; genus Collinsella. The sequence goes on along the minus strand of UQZC01000132.1, from coordinate 4,732 downwards.
ATATTGCCAGACCGGAGGGGCGCCGGGGGCGGGAATCTGGGCGTACACATTTCCTACACATCTTCTGATCCGACTAACGTTTGCCAGCCGTTACCTACCGCTCGCCGAGCATCTCTTTATATAAGGCAGCCTCATGGTTAAAGCGGATACGTCCCCCTAGCTAAAGCACAGCCAGCATCGAGCAACTCATCACGTTCTTCCACCGAGAACCCCTCGGCGTAGACGCGCACCACTGGTTCGGTCCCGCTAGGACGGACCAGCAGCCACGTGTCATCCTCGAATGACAGACGCAAGCCGTCCATATGACTAACGTTTTGCGGCACCTTGCCACAAATCGACTTGGGGTTTACGCCCGGCAGCAGGGTTCGTAACGTTTCGGCATCTTCGGCCTCAAGGCGCAAATCGCGTCGACCGTAACTCGTCTTACCAAAACTGTCCTCGAGTTGGTCGACCAGAACGCCCAAAGGCGCGTCCGTCTTTGCCATAAGCTCACACAGAATCAGACAGGCGAGGATTCCATCACGCTCGGGCATATGCGCGGCGATGCCGATACCACCGGCTTCTTCGCCGCCCATGAGGACGCCGCCCTTCTTCATCTCCGCCGCTATATATTTGAAACCGACTGGTTTGACGGTCACGCGGCAGCCAAGCGCCTCGGCAATGCGACGCACGAGCGTCGAGCATGAAAGATTGACGACGACGCGCCCCTCCAAATTGCGAAATTGAACCAAGTCGCCCAAAACGAGCGCCATGATCTGATGCGGATGTATATATCTGCCGCGCTCGTCAACCGCGCCGATACGGTCGGCGTCGCCGTCGGTCACCAGGCCAGCGCAAGCTCCGTCCTCGATAACCGTGCGCTCGCAAGTGTCCACCCAAGGCTCAACGGGGTCGGGGCAGATATCTTCTTGATCAGACACCTGCCCGGCGTGAATCTCGTGCACCTCAACGCCAAGCTCGCGCAGCAAGTCGGCTAGATAGCCCTGGGCTGCGCCGCCCATGGGATCGACAACCACGCGCAAGTGCGCGGCGCGGATGGCTTCGGCACCGACAAACGATCCCACCGCCTGCATATAGTCAGGAATGATATCCGCGGTGCGAAATTGCCCCTCGATCCCCATTGACTCGGGAGCCATGGTCTCTTCGAGCTCTTCGATGACATCCTGGTTGGCGGTCGAGCCGTCACCCATGCGAATCTTGAGGCACAGATAACCCTGCGGATGATGGGACCCCGTCACCATGAGCGCACCGCACGCCTCGCCGTCATAAGCCGCCGCCCACGTAAGGGCAGGGGTCGGGACAGGTCGCGAAGCGAGCACGGCGTCTAGTCCGTGCGCTGATAGCACCCCCGCCGCAAGCTCAGCGAACTCGCGCGCCAGGGGCCGGGTGTCGAACCCTATATATACCGTTTTGCCCGGATTGGTCTTTTGCCACAACTCGCCGACGGCATCGGCGATACGGGCAACGTTATCGGCAGTGAAGTCCTCATCGACGCGAGCGCGCCAACCGTCAGTTCCAAAATGAATTATCGCGCACACGCGCAGACACCTCACAGTGTTTGGATCATGGTACGCATGGGGTATACCCGCAACATGCACTCGGCAACCTGCCGGCACCAGCATTCACCATTTGGGCAAATGCTGCCGAGGACATGCAAGCAATAAAAAAAACCGCCCCGTATGGAGCGGTTTTGCCCTTTATATATCGAGCGCCTCGGCCATCGCTGCCGTAGTGATTGCCGTGGCTCCACAACAACTGCCCACCATTGCGGCACCGGCATGCCTCCATTCGATGCATGCGCGCGCGAAAGCTTCGGGGTTCTCGTGCCATACGGGGCCATCCTGAGTCTGGACCGGATCGCCCACGTTGGGACGCACCGTGACGGGAGTAGTCGCCGATGCAACCATCCTGGGCACCGCCGCGTTCGCGGCCGCAAGCGAACAGCAATTAACACCAACCGAGTTTGCGCCGTGTTTTTCGGCGTACAAAACGGCTGCCTCGATGTTGAGGCCATCGCCCAACAGGTCGCCTTTATCGTCAACGACAAAACTCACCAGAACAGGCATGCCGTCGGCGGCATCTCGGGCACCGGCAAGCATGGGCTGCAAATTACGGATAGACGTCACCGTCTCGATCAGCAGACCGTCAACGCCGGCGTTGAGCAAGGCGTGCGCCTGTTCGCGCGCGATGCCTCGGATTTCACGATACTCGGCAGAGTCCTCGGCAAACCACTCAATACCGATCGGACCCATTGAGCCCAGCAGCAGTTGCGGGTGCGCCTGGCGAGCATCGTCGACGGCCCCGCGATTGACCTCCGCCACGGACGGCGCAATCTGGTCGTGCTTGAGGGCATAGCTCGATGCCTGAAAGGTGTTGGTAATGAGCACCTGCGCGCCGGCGGCGACATACAAGCGATGGATACGAGAAACGGTCTGCGGCTCTGCCAGATTCCAAAACGCCGGTGGAATGTCGGCGGCATCGTACTCACTCAACAGAACACTGCCCATGGGACCCTGCGCCAACAAGGTCTCGCTCGACAAGCGGCGCGTAAGTTCCTCGGCACCAAAGCGGTTGTAATAACTCGTATCCATATATATCCCGCTATTCCTCGACGCTGATTCCCTGCTTTTCGAGATAGGCGAGCCAGCGGTTCATCGTGTCCTCGGAAAGCGCATGCTCCATCATGCAGGCCTCGGAATCGGCTCGCTCAAATTCGACACCGAGCTCCTGAACCAAAAACGTGCGGATGAGGCGATGACGGTACCAGATAGCCGTACCAACCTCGCGGCCGCGATCGGTCAGGACTACCTTGCCGTAGTGCGATTGCTCGACAAGTTCGGATGCCTTGAGCGCCGAAACCGCTTTATTGACCGATGCCTTGGAGACGCCAAGACGCTGCGCGATGTCGACCGATCGCACGCCGTTGGTTTCCCCCTCTTCGCTTTCAATGCGAACCATGCACTCCAAGTAGTCTTCGTTCGCCACCGTCAGATGTAGTTCGCGCGAGCTATTTGTCGTATCCATGATCTTCCGTCCCTTCTGCATTCAATGGCTGATTCTACCCCATCCAAGCGTCGTGGTATGCCGTGGCATACCGTGCTAGAGTTCTTGTTGCACACGACGACCAAGATTGGAGCGGTCTTTATGGAAAACACCACCACGAGCCCCGATGTCCTCGAACGCTTTTTGCGCTACGTCCAGATCAACACGCAGTCCGAGGATGCAAACTGCGACCAGGTACCCTCGAGCGCCGTTCAGTTTGACCTTGCCAACGTGCTGGCTGAAGAGCTGCGCGAGCTTGGTGCGGAAGATGCCCACGTGACCGAGCACGCCTATGTCTGCGCGCATATCCCCGCAAGTGCGGGCGCTGAGGACAAGCCCGCCCTGGGCCTGATCGCCCATCTCGACACCACCGAAGTTGCACCGGGCGCCGGCGTGAAGCCGCACATCGTGCACTACGAAGGCGGCGACCTGGTCTGCGGCACGGTTGACGGTAAACCCGTTGCCATGAGTACCGCCAAGCTTCCCGCCCTGAATGACCTCGCGGGTGAGGACCTGGTCTGCAGCGACGGCACCACGCTGCTGGGCGCAGACGACAAGGCAGGCGTCGCCGAGATCATGTCGCTTGTCGCGCGTATCGCTCAGGACCCTTCTCTGCCCCATCCCGCACTCGGCATTTGCTTCTGCCCTGACGAGGAGATCGGCCACGGAGCCGAGCTGTTGGATATCGATACCTTTGGCTGCAAGTACGCCTACACGGTCGACGGCGGCCCCATCGGCGAACTGGAGTGGGAGTGCTTTAACGCCGCCGAGGCGACCGTCCGCTTTGAGGGCCAGTCCATCCACCCGGGCGACGCTAAGGGCCGTATGGTCAACGCAGGCAATCTGTTCTGCGACTTCAACGCGTTGCTCCCCTACGTGCAGCGACCGGAGTATACGGAAGGCTACGAGGGCTTTTATCACCTTGAGGGTGTATCTGCGACCGTCGATCACGCCACAGCGCGCTATATCGTCCGCGACCATGACGCCGCCAAGTTCCAGCAGAAACTCGACCTTATTGATGCCGCCGCCTCGATGCTCAACCAGCGTCTAGGTGAGGAGCGCGTGACGGTCGAGATTAAGCAGCAGTATCGAAATATGGCCGAGATCGTTCGTGGCTATCCCGAGCTTATTGATGTTGCCAAGGAAGCCTATCTTGCCTGCGGCGTTGAGCCCCAAGTGCTGCCGATTCGTGGCGGCACCGACGGCGCTCAGCTGTCGTTCCGCGGTCTGCCCTGCCCCAACCTTTCCACCGGCGGCTATTGCTACCACGGCGTCAACGAGTTCGTCCCGGTCAGTTCGCTCGTCAAGATGACCGACGTGCTCCAGGAGCTCGTCGCCCGCTTTGCATAAGCCTGGCTGCACAAGTCCAAAAGACGAATCGCCCCGTCCTCAACCAAGAACGGGGCGGTTTTTTTACTGCAACGAGAATAGGTTGACGCACGCCAGCCTCTTGAAGCAAGGAGTGTCCCAAACTGCCGGTACAAAAGGAACGTCCCCAAGTGCCAAGTGCATCAAGAGTGCCCCCTTTGACCAGTCGTTTAAGAACGTCCCCAATGACTACCCATGTGCCAAGTGTTACGCCGATGTTTTGGCACCGACAGACACTATGACCCAATCCGAGGGCACTAAAAAGATAGGAGCCCCCGCTCGTGACCGCGGGTCGGGGCTGCGACAATGATGTCGAAGTGCC
>UQZC01000131.1 GCA_900545505.1 uncultured Collinsella sp. | reverse complement strand
AAGGCTTTGCCTTCCGGGCCCTTTGCAATGCAAATCTGCTTGCAAGTGCGATTTAGCGCACCTGAGCGACGTAAGCGACGTTGGTCGAGGAGACCTTGTCCTCGAGCTGGACGCTCATGCGGGGATCGCCGGCGGTAGCGACGGTCAGATCGCCAGCCTCGACGTAGCCGAGCTCCTTAGCGGTCTCGATCGCCTTGACGATCGTGCCGTTGACGGTGCCCTGGGTAATCTCGGCCTGGTGCGGGATAACGCCCCAGTACATGATCATCTGCTGGACGGCCCACTCGTGGCGGGAGAACGCGCAGATCGGCATGTTGGGACGGAAGTGCGAGATCAGGCGAGCGGTACGACCGGTAGTCGTCGGCACGGTGATGCACTTGGCACCAACGGTGGTGGCCATGTTCACAGCGGACATACCCACAACGTTGTTGACGACGCGCGTGCCGTGAGCGTCAGCCGGAACCTCGAGCGGAGCGTGAGCCGGGAGGTACTTCTCGGTCTCGAGAGCGATGCTGGCCTGCATCTTAACGGCCTCGACCGGGTACTTACCGGCAGCGGACTCGCCCGACAGCATGACGGCGTCGGTGCCGTCATAGATGGCGTTTGCAACGTCGGCAACCTCAGCGCGCGTCGGGCGCGGGTTCTGCTGCATGGAGTCGAGCATCTGCGTAGCGGTGATGACGGGCTTGTAGGCCGCGTTGCACTTGGCGATGATCTCTTTCTGGATGTGCGGAACGAGCTCGGGCTTGATCTCGATACCCAGGTCGCCACGGGCGACCATGATGCCGTCGGAAGCCTCGAGGATCTCGTCGAAGTTCTCGACGCCCAGGGCACACTCGATCTTCGGGAAGATCGTCACGTGCTCGCCGCCGTTCTCGCGGCAAAGCTCGCGAATGCCGCGGACGGACTCGCCGTCACGGATGAAGGAAGCGGCGATGTAGTCGATGTTCTCGGTCAGGCCAAAGAGGATGTCCTGACGATCGCGCTCGGTGATGGCGGGCAGCGAGATGTTGACGTTGGGCATGTTGACGCCCTTGCGCTCGCCGATCAGGCCGTCGTTCTTAACGACGCAGGTCATGTCCTGGCCGTCGACGGACTCGACCTCGAGGGCAACCAGACCGTCATCGATCAGGATAAGGGAGCCCTTCTCGACCTCGGAGGGCAGAGCCAGGTAGTCGAGGGAGATGTGCTCAGCGGTGCCGTGGAAATCCTCGGACGTGGGCTGGGCGGTGACGACGATCTTATCGCCGGTCTTGACGGCAACCTTCTTGCCGTCGACCAGAAGGCCGGTGCGGACCTCGGGGCCCTTGGTGTCGAGCAGGATGCCGACGGGCATACCGAGCTCCTTGGAAATACGACGGACGCGCTCGATGCGACCGTGGTGCTCGTCGTAGGATCCGTGCGAGAAGTTAAAACGGGCGACGTTCATGCCCGCCTTGATCATCTCGCGGATGGTCTCGTCGCTATCGCAGGCGGGACCCATGGTGCATACAATCTTGGTGCGCTTGTACATTCAGACCTCCATCTGACATCGTCTTGCGCTGATAGATAAACCATAAGAAATAAAACTGAGATGATTATAACGAAATGCCGACCGAATACCCCAAAAAATCGACCGTATGCCGAATTAGAAGTTCATTTTTTGCGGAAAAACGGTATATGCAAAAACTTTACCAACCGTTCTAACCGCTGCTATCTGGGCGATATTTTAGTTCGATGATGCGCCGAAGAAAAAACGTTTTATCAATCTTGAGCATCACACTGTCTGCACCGTTGCGCCTGTGCCGTGTTTCCAGATGGAATGTTTTGGCTAGACCCGCCGCTTTGGGGTACCATAGCTCCACTATCAACTGCCGCTCAGCACGGCAGCCTTGATGAGCCCTTGCCCTTCTCCTGGGAATTATGATCGGGCATCAATCTGCTGAGTGGCCCGAATCCCAGGAGGGGACTCTATATGCAAAAGGAATACCTGTCCGCCGCGGCGGAGGTGCTCAGCGACCAAGGCGTCGATGAGAACCTCGGCCTGAGCGACGACGAGGCGTCGTCGCGCCTCGCTAAGACAGGCCCTAACAAGCTCGAGGAAGCCGAGAAGACGCCGCTGTGGAAGCGTTTCTTTGAGCAGATGGCCGACCCTATGGTCATCATGCTGATCGTTGCCGCCGTCATCAGCGCACTCACGGGCATGGTCAAGGGCGAGGCGGACTTTGCCGATGTCGCAATCATCATGTTCGTCGTTATCGTCAACTCGGTGCTGGGCGTGGTCCAGGAAGCCAAGAGCGAGGAGGCCCTCGAGGCCCTGCAGGAGATGAGCGCGGCGCAGTCCAAGGTGCTGCGCGACGGCAAGCTCGTGCATCTGCCGAGCGCCGAGCTCGTGCCCGGCGACGTCCTCATGCTCGAGGCGGGCGACTCCGTCCCGGCCGACTGCCGCGTCCTCGAGAGCGCCACGATGAAGATCGAAGAGGCCGCACTGACCGGCGAGTCCGTGCCGGTCGAGAAGCACGCCAACGTGATTGAGCTTGCCGCGGGCACCGACGACGTGCCGCTCGGCGACCGCAAGAACATGTGCTACATGGGCTCCACCGTGGTGTACGGTCGTGGCCGTGCCGTCGTGGTCGGCACCGGCATGGATACCGAGATGGGTAAGATCGCTGGCGCCCTGGCCGAGGCCAAGGAAGAGCTCACGCCGCTGCAGGTGAAGCTCGCCGAGCTCAGCCGTATTCTTACCATTATGGTTATCGTCATCTGCGTCGTGATCTTTGGCGTCGACATCATCCGTCACGGCGTGGGTAACGTCCTTACCGACCCGACTGCCCTGCTCGACACCTTTATGGTCGCCGTCTCGCTCGCCGTCGCCGCCATCCCTGAGGGCCTGGTCGCCGTCGTGACCATCGTCCTTTCGCTCGGCGTAACCAAGATGGCCAAGCGTCAGGCAATCATCCGTAAGCTTTCTGCTGTCGAGACGCTCGGCTGCACGCAGACCATCTGCTCGGATAAGACCGGCACGCTTACCCAGAACAAGATGACCGTCGTCAAGCACGAGCTCGCTGCGCCCAAGGAGAAGTTCTTGGCCGGCATGGCGCTGTGCTCCGATGCTCAGTGGGACAAGGAGCTGGGCGAGGCCGTGGGCGAGCCGACCGAGTGTGCACTCGTCAACGATGCCGGCAAGGCTGGTCTTACTGGCCTGACTGCCGAGCACCCGCGCGTGGGCGAGGCCCCGTTCGACTCGGGCCGCAAGATGATGTCCGTGGTCGTCGAGACCCTGGACGGCGAGTACGAGCAGTACACCAAGGGCGCGCCCGACGTGGTGATCGGCCTGTGCACCCATATCTACGAGGGCGATAAGGTCGTCCCCCTGACCGAGGAGCGCCGCGCCGAGCTCGTGGCAGCCAACAAGGCCATGGCCGACGAGGCCCTGCGCGTGCTGGCGCTGGCGAGCCGCACCTACACCGAGGTTCCCGTCGACTGCAGCCCCGCTGCGCTCGAGCACGACCTGGTCTTCTGCGGCCTGTCCGGCATGATCGACCCGGTCCGCCCCGAGGTGGCCGACGCTATCCGCGAGGCGCACGACGCCGGTATCCGCACCGTCATGATCACGGGCGACCACATCGACACCGCCGTGGCCATCGCCAAGCAGCTGGGCATCGTCGCCGATCGCAGCCAGGCTATCACCGGTGCCGACCTCGACCGCATGAGCGACGAGGAGCTCGACGCGCACATCGAGGACTACGGCGTGTACGCCCGCGTCCAGCCCGAGCACAAGACGCGCATCGTCGAGGCTTGGAAGTCGCGCGACCAGATTGTGGCCATGACGGGCGACGGCGTCAACGATGCCCCGTCCATCAAGCGCGCCGACATCGGCGTGGGCATGGGCATCACCGGCACCGACGTTACCAAGAACGTTGCCGACATGGTGCTTGCCGACGACAACTTCGCCACCATCATCGGTGCCTGCGAAGAGGGCCGTCGCATCTACGACAACATCCGCAAGGTCATCCAGTTCTTGCTTTCGGCCAACCTTGCCGAGGTCTTCTCGGTGTTCATTGCCACGCTCATCGGCTTTACCATCTTCCAGCCGGTGCAGTTGCTGTGGGTGAACCTGGTCACCGACTGCTTCCCCGCGCTCGCGCTGGGCATGGAGGATGCCGAGGGCGACATCATGAAGCGCAAGCCGCGCAACGCCAAGGACGGTGTCTTTGCCGGACATATGGGTCTGGACTGCGTGGTCCAGGGCCTAATCATCACCGTGCTGGTGCTGGCGAGCTTCTTTGTGGGCGTGTACTTTGACATGGGCTACATCCACATCGCCGATATGATCGCCGGTAATGCCGACGAGGAAGGCGTGATGATGGCATTCATCACGCTCAACATGGTCGAGATCTTCCACTGCTTTAATATGCGCAGCCGTCGTGCGTCGCTGTTTAGCATGAAGAAGCAGAACAAGTGGCTGTGGGCTTCGGCCGCGCTGGCGCTGGTGCTGACGGTGATCGTAACCGTGCAGCCGACGCTTGCCGAGATGTTCTTTGGCCCCGTGACGCTTGAGCTTAAGGGCGTTATCGCCGCGCTGGGCTTGGCCTTCCTGATCATCCCGCTGATGGAGATCTACAAGGCGATTATGCGCGCAGTGGAGAAAGAGTAACGTACCTGTCCGGCCCCGACCGCCTGCGGGGTTTCCACGGGCACGTCCTCGCCGCTTTGCGGCTGCGGGATGTGCCCTTAGGAAACCCCTCCCGGCGGGCGGGCCCTGCGGTGTCCTTGCTGGCTTTTCTCCCGCGCGGATGATAAAGGGCTGAGGGAAAGTGTGTGAGCCGGTCGGGC
>UQZC01000130.1 GCA_900545505.1 uncultured Collinsella sp. | reverse complement strand
TAGTCAATCGCTCCCTGCTCCATGTAGAAAAGCTCAACTTCGACCAGATGTTTGCGGCCATCGCCGCGGGCGCCGATGCCATCTATGCGGGGTTGGGCGGCTTTAACGCCCGTGTGAGTGCGCACGGTTTTACCGACGACGAGTTTGCGCGCGGCTGCGCCGTGGCGCATGCCCATGGCGTGCGTGTGTACGTGACGCTCAACGTGTTCGTGTTTGACGATGAGTTGTCCGACGCGGTGGCGTTGGGAGCTCATGCACTGGAGCTGGGCGCCGATGCTCTGATTGTCGCCGATGCCGGGCTGGCCTGCGCGCTGCGCGCGGCGATTCCCGGGGTCGAGATTCACCTGTCCACGCAGGCGGGCGTTCATAGCGAAGGCGCCGTGCGACTTGCCGCCGATGAGCTGGGGGTCGAGCGCGTGACGACGGCACGCGAGCTGACGGTCGACGAGATTGCGGCGCTATGTGCCGCGGGCGTGCCCATCGAGGTATTCTGCCACGGTGCGATTTGCATCGGCTATTCGGGGGCGTGCGAGTTCTCGGCCCTGCGGCGTGGGCGCTCGGCGATGCGCGGCGACTGCACGCAGCCGTGCCGTCTGGCGTACGACCTGGTGGACGAGGCGGGGCAGAGCGTTGTCGCCGTCGAGGGAGATCGCCTGCTGTGCCCGCGCGACTATCTGGGTATTGCACATCTGCCCGAGCTTGTAGATGCCGGCGTGGCGTCGCTCAAGATCGAGGGGCGCATGAAGAACCCCGATTACGTATTCAACGTGGTGCGGGTGTGGCGCCGGGCACTCGATATGCTGTACGACGGCGCGTGGGACCCCGGTGCCGTGGAAGAGCTTGAGCGCGAGCTGGGAAGGTCGTTTAACCGTGGGTTTACCGATGCGTACCTGCGAGGGCGTTCGGGTGCCGAGCTGATGAGCTTTGAGCGTGCGATTAACCAGGGCGTGCGCGTGGGGCGCTTGGTCGCTGTGGGCCACGAAGAGGTGACCGTTGAGCTCGACGCCGCCGTGGCGGCGGGTGACACGCTCGAGATCCGGTTTTATCCGGGTGCCGACGCGCGTCCCGATGTGCCCAAGCGCTGGCCGCAGGTGCCCTGTCCGGTGGATGCCGCAGCGGGGGAGCGCGTCGTCGTGCATTGCAAGCGTAAGGTTGACACGGGCTGCGAGGTGTACCTGATTCGCAGCGCCGGCGTGTTGGATCAGACGGCGGCGGTGTTGGAGCGCATGCGGGCCGAGGCGGATGCGATTGCGCCCGTTGAGCGTGCCGTTGAAGTGCTGCCCTTTGAGGGCGTTGCGGTGGATGGCGGTGCATCGACGGAGTTGGTGGAGTGCGCGGTTCCCACTCGCATGGTTTTTGCTTGGCAGCTGATGGATGCCGACCCGCGCGGAGAACTCGATTTGTCCGACGCCGTTGTGGTGCTTGACGAGGTGTGCCGCGCGAGTGACGCTGACTGGACCCGCTCACTGATGCAGCGTGCCGGGCGCATCGTCTGCCGCAACCTGGGGCAGGTGGCGATCGCTCGCGAGCTGGGCGTGACGTTTGACGTGGCGGCGCCGGTGTTCTGCGCGAATCGGGCCACGCTTACCTGGCTGCGCGGATTCGGTGCGGGGCGGGTGTACTTGCCGGCCGAGTTGCTCGGCAATGATGCGGAGCGTATTGCCGAGCTGGCTGCTGAACCCGGCGTCTTGGGTCCGGTCGACGCCGACCGTCCCGAGCTTATGGTGTGCGAGCACTGCCTGCTGACCGCCGAGGGCGTCTGCGCCACCGATGCGACGGGACAGGTTCGTTGCCGCGACTGCTTGCGTCGTCGGCAGGTACGCTATCTGGTCGAGCGTGACGGTACACGTCTGCCAGTTGCCATTGACGCATGCGGCAGGACGAGGATTTTCCTGTCGTAGGTGCCGTGTCGCGTCAGTTTGTTATCATAAGAGAGTTTATGGACTTCCAGCACCGCCGTTTTCGGCGAGGGTGCTATAGAAAAAGGAGGATACCCAATGCTGTCTGTTGACGAGCAAATGCGTATCATCACCTCGGGCGCCGCGCAGATCGTTCCCGAGGCCGACCTTCGCAAGAAGCTTGAGAAGGGCGAGCCCCTCAACATCAAGCTCGGCGTCGATCCCACCAGCCCCGACCTGCACCTGGGCCACGCCGTGCCCCTGCGCAAGATGCGTCAGTTCCAGGACCTGGGCCACAACGTCACCCTCATCATCGGCAACGGCACCGCGCTGATCGGCGACCCTTCGGGCAAGAATTCCACCCGTCCGCAGCTTTCGCAGGAGCAGATTGAGGCCAATGCCGAGACCTACGTGAGCCAGGCCATGAAGATCCTGGATCCCGAGAAGACCACCATCGTGCACAACGGCGACTGGATCCTTTCGATGGACCTGGCCGGCCTGCTGCAGGTGTGCTCCAAGTTCACCGTCGCCCGCATTCTTGAGCGCGACGACTTTACCAAGCGCTACCAGTCTCAGACGCCGATCGCCCTGCATGAGTTCCTGTATCCCGTGATGCAGGCTTTCGACTCCGTGCAGATCAAGGCCGACGTGGAGATGGGCGGCACCGATCAGCTCTTCAACCTGCTCGCTGGCCGTGAGCTCATGGAGAAGATGGGCATGGAGCCGCAGATCGCGCTCACCATGCCGCTGCTCGAGGGTACCGACGGCGTGCGCAAGATGTCCAAGTCATACGGCAACTACATCGGCCTGACCGACGCTCCCAAGGATATGTTCGGCAAGACCATGTCCATCCCCGATGAGATGATCGGCAAGTACTACCGCCTGGCGAGCTCGCTCACCCCGGCCGAGGTCGACAAGATCGACGCTGCCCTGGCCGATGGTTCTGCCGACCCCTACGAGCTCAAGCGCGCTCTGGGTCGCGACCTGTGCGACACCTACCACGGCGTCGGTGCCGGCGACGAGGCTCAGGCCGAGTTCGACCGCGTGTTCAAGGAGGGCCAGCTTGCCGACTTCCCCGAGAAGCACGTTGAGCTGACCGTCAACGACGAGGGCCAGATCTACCTCGCCGGCCTGCTTAAGGACATGGGCCTTTCGGCGAGCGCCGGCCAGGCCCGTCGCGACATTGACGGTGGCGGCGTCAAGATCAACGGCAAGGCGGTGGCTCCCAAGAGCTATAACATCGATCCCAGCGCCCTCAAGCTGGGCGACACCCTCTCCGTAGGCAAGCGCAAGGGCTTTAAGTTGGTCTAACGAGCGAGTTGACCTCACAAGTGCAATAAGGCCGCAGCCGGGAATCCCGACTGCGGCCTTTTTTGGCACTTGGGGACGTTCCTTTTGTGCCGGCACTTTGGGACACTCCTTGTCATTGGTGCAAAGCAACCTCTCCTCATTGCACCAAGTGGCGTGTGCCGTTAAGCGGAGAGGCGTATTGTTGACCCATCGTTTGGGCATACAATGGCTATTGGTCTGCTGCGGTGAAGGTCTGTCCGCTCCGCAGCTTTTTTCTACGGTTAAAGGAGTATGTATGTCCGTTGAGGTCATGAGGTCTGTGATCGAGGCCGCCGAGGGCCGCGTGCCCGTCGACACGCTGTTTATCAATGCGCAGATTGTCGACGTGTATGGCCAGCGTGTGGCGCCCGGCAGCGTTGCCGTCAAGGACGGTGTGATCGTCGGCGTGCTCTACGATGGTCGCGACGATGCCGCCGGCACCTACGAGGCTGCCGAGGTCATTGACTGCCAGGGCCGCTATCTCGCCCCCGGCTTTATCGACGGACATCTGCACATTGAGTCCTCGAACATCCGTCCCGCCGAGTATGCGCGCATGGCGGCGACGCGCGGTACCACCACCGCCATTGCCGACAGCCACGAGATCGCCAACGTGGCGGGGCTCGACGGCCTGCGCTTTATGATCGAGGACGGTCGCCGCGCGCCCATTTCCATCAAGTACATGATGCCCTCATGCGTGCCCGCGCTGCCCGATGAGCAAGCGGGCGCTGTGATTACCGCTGCTGACATGCAGGCGTTTTTTGCCGAGCATCCGGGCGACGTTTTTGGCCTGGGCGAGATGATGAACCTGCCGGGCGTCTTTATGGCCGATCCCGAGACCTGCGCTCGCATCGATGCTGCCAACCAGACGCCGTCCAAGCAGGTCGACGGCCATGCGCCGCTCGTTGCCGGCAAGGACCTCAATGCCTATGCCGCGGCGGGTATTATTGCCGACCACGAGTCGACGATTCCCGAGGAGGCGCTCGACAAGCTGTCTCGCGGCATGTACGTGATGCTGCGCGAGGGTACGTGCAGCCATGATCTGGCCAACCTGTCGCCGATGCTGCTGGAGAATCCCGCGCGCGCCCGCCGCTGCTGCTTTGCGACTGACGACCGCGCTCCTTCCGATGCGCTTGCAACCGGCATGATCGACAATGCCTGCCGCGTGGCGATTGAGGCCGGTATCGACCCCGTGGTCGCTATCTCTATGGCGTCCCTCTCCACGGCCGAGGCGTTTGGCCTGGATCACGGCTGCCGCGACCCGCACGAGCTCCGCGGTGCGATTGCCCCGGGCAAGCGTGCCGACCTGCTGGTGCTCAATGACCTGACGTTTGCCACGGCTCCGCATCGTGTATATGCCGCCGGTGCCCTGGTGGCGCAGGACGGCACCTTTGTGGGCGAGATCGCACCCGAGATGGCCGAGGTTGCGGCCCTTGCCGATGAGCTGCGCGCCTCCGTTAAGCTGCCGAAGCTTTCGCTCGACGTATTCGACTATGCCTTTAAGCCGGGCGAGGCCGTGATTGACGTGGTGCCGGGCAAGGCCATCACGGGCATGGTTCGTCCCGAGAGCGCCGAGGGCCTGCGCCGTATTATGCTGATCGAGCGCCACGGCCGCGGCG
>UQZC01000129.1 GCA_900545505.1 uncultured Collinsella sp. | reverse complement strand
GACCAGCTGCTCGGCCTTGGTTCGAACTCTTGGGGTTCCGAGGGCATTATGCCCGACGAGGTCGTTAAGGTGACGGTTCCCGCCGGCGCCCAGTACGGCGACACCGTGAGCGTCAATAATTACGGCATGCCGCGCATTGGCGGTGGCGGTTCGCGTGGCCGCCTGATCGTGCAGCTGCGCGTGGTCGTTCCCACCAATCTTTCCAATAAGCAACGCGAGCTGCTCCGTGCTTTTGCCGATGAGATGGGTGATGACGTCGCTTCCGGTAAGAAGTCGGTGACCGACCGTATCAAGAGTGCCCTCGACGATATCCTCGATTAAGGAGCCCGCGTGCTCGCACCCCATATTTCCGTCGTCAACCTCGGCTGCCGCGTCAACCGGGTTGAGTCTGACCGTATCACTGCCGATCTTATGCGCCTGGGATTTGCTATTGTGGAGCCCCAGGATGCCGATCTGATCGTCATTAACACCTGTGCCGTTACGGGCGAGGCCGAGGCCAAGACCCGTAAGGCCGTCCGTCATGCGCTGGCCTATCCGGGGGAGCCTTACGTGGTCGTAACCGGCTGCGTCGTCAACCTGCATCCCGAGGAGTTGCTGGAGCTCTCCAATCGCGTGATCGCCGAGCCGTCCAAGATCGATGTCGCCGAGCGCGTCTGCGAGGTGCTGGGTGTCGAATCCGATAGCGTTCCCGCCTGCAGCGATGGCGAGGTGGTCGATGCGCTCGGTCGCTCTCGCCTGGGCGTGAAGATTCAGGACGGCTGCAACCATCGCTGCACCTATTGCATTGTGTGGAAGGCACGCGGCCCCGAGCGCTCCGTGCCCGTCGAGTCCGTGCTCGAGCAAGTTCGCGAGGCCCAGGAGGCCGGCGTGCCCGAGGTTGTGTTGACCGGTGTGAACCTGGGCGCCTACGATGGCAAGAGCGCGACCGACGAGCACGTCGAAATCGATGAGCTGCTCGAGGCCATCATGGAGCGCACGTCTATTCCGCATGTGCGCATTTCCTCGGTCGAGCCCATGGATATCTCTGAGCGCCTGCTTAAGGTTATGGCGCGCTATCCGCAGCGTATCGCCCCGTTTTTGCACCTGCCCGTGCAGTCCGGCTGCACGGTGACCCTGCATCGCATGGGCCGTCCCTATAGTGCGGAGGCCTTTGAGGACACGGTGCGTATGATTCGCGCCAATCTGCCGCAGGCGTCACTTTCTTGCGACGTTATTGTCGGCTTCCCCGGTGAGACGGACGAGGAGTTCGAGGAGTCGCTGGCGCTGTGCCGCCGTGTGGGTTTCTCGCGTATGCACGTGTTCCGCTACAGCAAGCGTCCCGGTACCCTTGCTGCCGAGATGCCCGACCAGGTGCCGCCCGAGGTTATGGCCGATCGCAGCCGCCGTATGCGGGCCGCCGCACAGGAGCTCGCCATTGCCGACGCTCGTCGTCGCGTGGGCACTGTCGAGCGTGCCGTGCTCGAGTATGGTGACAACCTGACGCTCGGCTCGTTCCATCATGCTCGTCTTGACGATACCTGTGGACTTATAGCCCCGTGCCTGCTCGATGTTGCTATCATCGGAGTCGATGATTCCGGCTTGGTCCATGCACGCAGGGAGGTTCATGGAAGCCTCGAAGATTAGACTTACCGTTCCCGAGGGAATTGATCCCTCGTGCGTTTTGGGCGCCGGCGACGGCGTCCTTCGTGCGCTCGAGAGCTTGGTTCGCGCTCACGTGGTCGCCCGCGGCGATAGCATCGCCGTGAGCGGCGATCCGGACGAGGTCGAACTCGTGGCGCGCTTTTTCGAGCACGCTTTTCGCGAGGCGGCCGCCGGGCGCACGCTGTCTGCCGACGATGTCTCTCGCTGCCTGGCCGTCTTGCGCGACGGTGAGCACGAGGCTACCTCGCTTCGCGATGACGTGCTGCTTTCGTATCGCGGCCGCGTCATTCGCCCCAAGACGCTCGGGCAAAAGCGCTATGTGGATGCCATCCGCTCGCATACCATCACGTTTGGCTTGGGTCCTGCCGGTACCGGTAAGACCTATCTGGCTATGGCGCTCGCCGTTGCCGCGCTCAAGCGTCACGAGGTGGGCCGTCTGATCTTGACGCGTCCGGTTGTCGAGGCGGGGGAGAATCTGGGCTTTTTGCCCGGCACCCTCGAGGAAAAGATCGATCCCTACATGCGTCCGCTTTACGACGCCCTTTTTGACATGATGGATCGCGAGCGCACCGATGAGCTTATGGAGCGCGGCGTGATCGAGATCGCCCCGCTTGCCTACATGCGCGGTCGCACGCTGAGTGATGCCTTCGTGGTGCTCGACGAGGCGCAAAATACCACGCCCGAGCAGATGAAGATGTTCCTGACGCGCCTGGGCTTCAACTCCAAGTTCGTGATTACCGGCGACCTGAGCCAGCGTGACCTGGTGGGTCGTCGTGGTGGCTTGGCGGATGTCGAGAAGATTTTGGGCCGTGTCGATGATGTCGCATTTTCGCACCTCGAGCGTGCCGACGTGGTGCGCCATGCCCTGGTGGGTCGTATCGTCGAGGCATACGATACTTATGATGATGTGCGCGAGAAGCGCGTACGTGACCGAAAGGAGTCCCGTTGAGTGTATTGATCAGCAACGATGCCGAGCTCGATACGCTGCTCGACGCGCAGGAGGTGGAGCACATCTGCGAGGTTGTGCTTGCCGCCGAGGGCGTTGAGCGTGAAGTCGAGATTTCCCTTTCGTATGTCGACGAGGACGAGATGCATGCGCTCAACCACGAGTGGCGCGGTATCGACCGCACCACCGATGTGCTCTCGTTTGAATGCGACTCGGCCTTTGACGAGGATATTCCCGCCGATGAGACGCTCGAGCTCGGCGATATCATCTTGGCCCCGCAGGTTATTGCCCGTCAGGCCCCCGGTTTTGGCAATAGCCCCGCTGACGAGTGTCGTCTGATGCTCGTACATGGCATGCTGCACCTGCTTGGCTATGACCATATCGAGGACGACGAGGCCGAGGTCATGGAGGCCCGCGAGGACGCCATCCTGCGCGATCTGGCGCTCGAGCGCGGCGAGGACCCCAAGCTAGTCCACGTCGGCCCCATCACCAACCACGCCCACGACTAGGAGCCGTCTATGATTCCCGGATCGAACAAGGACCATCCGTCCTTCTTAAAGTCGTTTTCCTACGCCATGGAGGGCTTCGTCACCGCCGTCAAGACCGAGCGCAACATTAAGGTCATGCTCGTGGCGGGCGTGTGCACCGTCATTGCCGGCTGTATCGTGGGCCTCGACATTGCCGAGTGGGCCACGATTATCATCTGTTGTGGCCTGGTGATTCACGGGGAGCTGTGCAACACCGCTATGGAGTCTATCGTCGACCTGGCGACCCAGGAGCTCCATCCGCTGGCCAAGCGTGCGAAGGACATCGCTGCCGCCTCTGTATACATTCTTTCCATCACCGCCGCGATTGTGGGCGTGCTGGTATTTGCCCACGCGCTCGGCTTTATTTAGAAAGGGATTCCCATGTCCGATAATATGCAGCCTACCGATGAGATCCTGGACGACGAGACTTTGGACGCGGTGGATACCGAGGGGCTCGAGGATGTCGAGGAGTTCGACCCGTTTGAGGGCATGAGCGATGAGGAGCTCGACGCCCTGTGCGACGAGGACGACAACCTCACGGGCTTTGGCGACGTTGAGCCTGGTTTTCGCAGCGGCTTCGTGGCCCTGGTCGGCCGCCCCAACGCCGGCAAGTCCACATTGCTTAATGCCTGCTATGGCAAAAAGGTCGCCATCACCTCGTCGGTGGCCCAGACGACCCGCCGCCGCATGCCCGCCGTCGTCAACCGCCCCGGTTACCAGCTGGTCTTTGTCGATACCCCGGGTATCCACAAGCCCAAGGACGGCCTGGGGTCCGAGCTCAACAAGAGCGCGTTGTTCGAACTGAACGATGTCGACGTCGTCGCGTTTTTGATTGATGCCACCAAGCCGATCGGCAGGGGAGACGCCTGGGTTGCCGAGCGCGTCAAAAACGCCCGTTCCAAGAAGGTCCTGGTGCTCACCAAGGCCGATGAGGCCGACCCCGCACAGGTCATGGAACAGCTTAAGGCAGCCCACGAGCTCATGGAATATGACGATGAGATCGTGACGTCGTCGGTCAAGAACTTCAACGTCGATGCTTTCATCGAGACCGTTGCGCACTTTTTGCCCGAGGGTCCGCGTTGGTTCCCCGAGGACATGGGTACCGACGCTTCCGATGAGACACTCGTTGCCGAGTTTGTGCGTGAGAAGGTCTTGCGCCGCACCCGTGATGAGATCCCGCACTCCGTTGGCGTGATCTGCGATGCGCTCGAGCAGACCAAGAAGGTGCTGCGCGTGCACGCCACCATTTACGTCGAGCGTGAGGGCCAAAAGGGCATTATCATCGGCAAGGGCGGCGAGATGATCAAGCATATCGGTATCGACGCCCGTCGCGATCTCGAGCGTATCTTTGGCACGCAGGTCTTTTTGGAGCTGGACGTGAAGGTCAAGGCCGGCTGGCGTGACGACGAGGCCCAGATTCGCCGCTTTGGCTACAACGCCGAGGACTAAGGGCGCGCAGCGCTCATGGCAGGCTCACGGACATATCGCACAAAGGTACTCGTCCTCGATAAGATCAAGCTCAAGGAGACCGATCTGATCTTGACGATGCTTGATGAGCGAGGTCGGCAGGTTCGTGCCGTGGCAAAGGGCGCCCGCAAGCCCGGTGGGCGCCTGGCGGCGCGCTGCGAGCTGTTCTGTACCGTCGATATGCTGCTCGCACATGGACGCTCGCTCGACGTGGTTTCTCAGGCCGAGCTTATGGAGGCTCCGCTCGGCGGTGCCCCCGATTTCGAGGACAACATGG
>UQZC01000128.1 GCA_900545505.1 uncultured Collinsella sp. | reverse complement strand
CTTTTTGGTTGGCGACTCCATGTGGGCGCTGCCGGACCTGACTTGTGCGCCGTCGCTTGAGCCGACGGCACCGGTGCCCGCATCGACGGGCGAGGCCGAGTAGCCCGCGCGGTCGACGGCGGTGCAGATATCGTCGGGGGAGACCTGCGCGGGGTCGTAGTCGACCATCATGGAACCGGCGAGCAGGTTGACCGCGACGCTTTGGACGCCGTCGAGTTTGCTCACGGCGCGGTCCACGTGCGCCTGGCAGGCGGCGCATGTCATGCCTCCCACGTCGAACTTATCTTGAGCCATGGCTTCTCCTTTCTGTGGCGTGGTGTTGGAAATGTTAACCTGCCGATACTATACACCCATACCCCCTGGGGGTGTCTAGTAGTAGTTGGAATGTATGACTTTTCATTACAGATGAGGGTGGCTGCTCAATCGGCGGCCGTCTTTGCCAAACATCTCAATCTGTAACGTCTGGACCGGTTTTTGAACCATAGCTGTTACAGATTTAGACAAACATTTCAGCCGAAAACTAACGTCTCGATCCGTAACAACTAGACCCCGGTTTGCCGAGTATTTGTTACAGATCAAGACAAACAGTTGGCAGGAAACTCAATGTCTCAATCTGTAACATCTGGCAGGAAATATGACCTCTAACTGTTACAGATACAGATCGAGACAATTGCCGGGGAGGGGCCCCGCCGCGGCAAGACGCCCGCTGCCTAGATGCAGAACCCGGGGATCACGCAGGTTCGCTTGTTTGGCTTTTCCGCAGGCGTTGCGTACGTAAAGGCGTCGCCGTCGTGCCCCACGCGGTTCATATAGAGTGTACCTTCGCTCTCCGATGTGTCGGGACTCGCCGTTCGTTCCCACCAACAGGCGTCCTTGCCCTTCCACTGGCGAACCAACATCTCGTTCGTGGTATACGGACTCACCTTAAGCTCGCGGAACAGCTGGTACTCCTTGCCCTCGCCGTTATAGATGTCGGCCAGGTAGTGAAAGTCCTTGGCAAATGACTCGGGCGGTTGCGTACCGCACAGCTCGACCATGGCGGGCAGCCAAAGGGTCGCGGGCAGCTCGCTCAGACACGATGCGCTGTTGGCGGCGCCAACGTTATTCGAGACCTTTTTGACAGATTTGATGAGTGCACGCAACTCGTTGGGCAGCAGCTTAAGGCCGTCGCCGTCGAGCCATTCCCGTAGCTCGCAATCTGCCCAGCCGGCGCTCAACGGTTGGGCCGCGGCATCGCGCTCGGCAATACCGGCGTCGAACATAAACGTTAACCCTGCCTTGCCCGTACCGTCTAGAAGCTCGTCGTGGCGGATGCCCACAAGCTGCGCGCCGACGTGCAGCCCGTTGGTGAGCTTTACGCGCTTGGTGCATGGATAGGGGATATGTTCGTCGGCATCGAGCAAGTGATAGCGCTTGGCAATCTCGCGTGCCTCGCTACGGGTCTCGGCGGCCTTAATCTTGAGTGAAATCTCCTGCAGCTGATCCCAGGTGTAGTCGTCAAGTGAACCGCGGATGCCGTCCAGGTAGTCGGGGATGCCAAAGCCATGGGTTGCCGCCCCGATAACGCCGAGCCCCGCAACGGCTGCGACAACGCCACCGATAATAAAGCGGCGGCGGGTCATGGCGGCGTCTCGGGCCTGCTCCAGAATCTCTCGCGCTCGCTCGCCGGCGACGTCGACCTTAAGATGCGTGCCAGAATCGATATCAATTGCGGCCTTGTCCCCTGCGTCTTCGCGGCCCTCGGATTCGGCATCGGTGAGGTATGCCGAGAGCACCTCGAGCATCTGCTGCTCGGTGGGACGATCGCACTGCTCGACTGAGATGCCTTTCATGATGATCTGGACGAGCGCCTCGTCGTCATTGCATCGCGGCTCGAGCGGTGCCGGCTTGGTCTTGGTCTTTATGAGGTAGAACGAGCCGGTTGCCGCGGCACCCGTCGACTCAACATCGAACGGTTTGCGACCGCTGTAGAGCTGGTACAGAATACTCGAAAGCGCGTAGACATCGATTGCCGGCGAACGGCGAAGGGCCGCGATGCCTTCGATATCCTGCGTGAGCATCTCGGGCGCGGCGTATGCGGGCGTGGCAAAGCGCCAGATGTCGGCGCGCCGGGTGATCGTGTCGTCGCCGAGGGCCATGGTCGCGGAGCCCATGTCGATGAGGCAGGGGTCAAAGGAGCAATCGGCAATCTGTTGCTTGAGCGTTCGGCTGGTGGTGCGGAACATGATATTGGCGGGCGACAGGTCGCGATGGACGACCGGATTCACGAGCCCCTGGGTCATCAGGAGTGCGCGAAGCACGGCGTTTCCAACGGCGGCCACCATCTGGGTGGTTAGCCCGCCCGAGGCATCGTGCGGAAGCAAGGGCAGCGCCTGCTTGAGCGAGGTGCCCTCGACCCACTCCATGAGGATGAGCGGGTCGTCCTCGCAAGAACCGTAGCCATAGACACGCGGAAATCCGCGCAGGTGCGAGACGGTACACAGATGGCGGTACTCCTCGAACAGCGCGGCGGTGCTGGCCAGGTGCGCGGCCGATTGCTCGGCGGAGCGATCGGGGGCTTGGCCGGAAAGGATGGCGTTGTCCTTGAGCAGCTTGACGGCAAAGACCTCGCCGTTCGTGTTGGTCGCGCGCAGGCCCGTGTTGAGGGCGAGGTAGACCGCCATGGCCTCGGTGCGCCGCGACGTGTCCGATATTGCCGCCGTCGTGGTATGCAGTCTGAAGAATAAGCGTCATAAACCGGCGCTTGGCGTCGTCCTCGGCGCTGGGGTCGACCGCCACGGCGGTGTCGAACGTGTCGAGACGGATGAGTTTGTCGCCAGGGGCGGTGTTGGTGGTATCCAAGACGTTCCTTCATTTGGTGGGGCCGCGTGTTCACGCCGAGAACGCGATTATCGATTAAAGCCCATGATAGACGTGTTGGCCGATAAGCTGACTCGTATTGCTATTTATAGTGCAGCGCGTAACGTAAATGATATAAGACGAGTGACACCTGTTTCCCACGTCTCTACGCGCTAGTCCACAATAACGAGAAACGTTGTATAGAGACCCAAATGAAGTCTGTCACTGTTAGCGATTTCCACGGGGGGATAGACTTTGCCGGGCTCTCGTTGGTCACGGGGCGGCTCGATTACGGTATCGCCGTCGCCTGCACCCGATTCGAGCACCGTGCCGTTGGTCGATCCAAGGCCCTGGGCGTACCAGCGCTCACCCTCAAGCCAAATGCGAAGATGCTCGCGCGATGCGTCGGCGCCCACATCGGTGATGCTGGGCGAGGTTTTGGGCAAAGAACCAATCACGGTGCCGCGCGGATCGCGTGTGAGGGGATGGATTTGCATGTCGACGCAGTTGTCGGCATGTGTCCTGAGCAGACCGAGGTTGGGGGCAACGGTGCGCGGCTGCTCCAGGCTGCCCATAAAGCCACGTCCGACGGTAGTTTCGGTGGTGCCAAAGTGCCCGCCCGTCTTGCTGTCGCAAAAGCGCTCGACGGTGGCCACGCCTTGAACGGGGTCGGCAAGTGCGCCCGTTGCCACAAAGAGCATAAGGTAAAGCGTGCTTTTCTCGCGCACGGCATTGCCGTCGAAGTTGTCGATGCGATTGAGGGCATTTGCATATAGGCGGCTGTCCAGCTTGTAGCTGGCGAGAGCCGACATCATTTCGTTGGCGGCCGGACCGCGATAGTGCTCGGCGATTGCCCGATAGGCGGACTCGCCGCCGCCTAGCTTGCTGCAGATTGCCGAGGAAAGGTTGAGCGTGGTGACAGTAAAGTCGCTGTAGATGGAGGGCGCGCACTGGTCAGGCTTGCGATGGACGATGTAACGGGTGAGATACGAGCGGTTGGAAGAGCATTTCTCGAGCAGGGTACTGCCGAGATAAGAGTTTCCATTGATGAGCATTCGGGCGATCTCGAGATGTTTAAGACCGCCGAACGAGCGAATATCGTTATAGAGGACCGAGCAAGGCGTCTCTGCTGCCACGGATACCTCCTTTGATTGCTTCCTAGCCAATATGGCGATAGGAATTAATGGCCCCCGGTGGGCGACGTATTAAATGGCTGCGCAATATATAGCGTAACCAAAGCAACATTATAGGCCACATGTTCGAAATTGCAGGAAGACTGAGAGATTTGGTTTGGACTGGACGGAAATCCCCCTCTGTCTTGATCTATAACAATTAGGGCCGATTTTACTCGTTAACTGTTACAGATTGAGACGTTTGTGAGCCGTGTCGACCGTTTGTCTCGATCTGTAACACGTAGAGGAAGATTTGCCCTGTAGATGTTACAGACCGAGACAATCAGCCGGGCTCACCTCGTCCGCCTCGTCATCTGTGGTTTACGTGGGGGCATACGGAGTACGGGTATACTAACGGCGGCGAATCTGCTCCATCGCTTAGAGCTGCTGCGTCTGGACGGCGCGTGATAGGGCTGCCAAAGCGATCGCCAGCGTGCTGAGCAACGTCCTCTCTGTGCGCACCCGTTTTTGTATGTATTAGCGCACTACCAAGCACGCCCGCGCGGCCGCATGCCGTGCCCATTGCGCGTGCAGATAAGGAACAACAACATATGCGTAATTCTGTATCTGACGTCACCGACGCCGAGATCCTGGACGAGACCCGCGAGGCCATGACCCAGGCTGCCTTCGATGCCGCCGATGAGGCCAATGCTGCCCAGGCCGTCGAGTCCGCTACCGAGAGCCTGCCCGCCTTTGACGAGCTGGGACTTTCGGACGAGATGCTCCGTGCTATCGAGAACCTGGGCTACACGGCGCCCACGCCCGTTCAGGCCGGCTCCATCCCCGTGGTGCTCGAGGGCCGTGACCTGCTTGCCGCCGCTCAGACCGGCACCGGAAAGACGGCCGCCTTTTTGCTGCCGACCATGAACAATC
>UQZC01000127.1 GCA_900545505.1 uncultured Collinsella sp. | reverse complement strand
CTACAACGAGGGCTGCCACGCGGCCGCCTGCCGCAAGCTCATCGAGTGAAGTAAAGTTTCGCTCGCCACCGCGCTCGGCGGTAAAGGCAGCACCGCGATTGGCATCGCGCGAGAGCGTGCCCACGAACGCGGCTTGGTCGTTGGCGTTGACGACCTGGATAAAGTCGTCGGTGATCATGGATGTGCCGATGGTCGCGATGCGCAGCATACGTCCCCCTTGCGTTGTTTGGTCTACAGGATGAGTGTAGCGCGTGGGGATATAAAGCTGCGCGAAAACGCTATTACAGGTCGCTCTCGTTGAAGCCGGCGTCGATATCGAGGTTGCCGCCGTCGGCCGCCGTGGTGGCGAGCTCGTCGCAGCGCTCGTTGAGCTCATGGCCGGCGTGACCCTTAACCCAGATGAACTCAACCTTGTGCTTGCTCTTTGCGGTGAGTAGGCGCTCCCACAGATCGCGGTTCTTGACGGGCTGCTTGTTGGCGGTCTTCCAGCCGCGTTTTTTCCATCCGTCAATCCAGTGCTTGTTGAAGGCGTTAACGACGTACTGCGAATCGGAATGGACTTCGACGTCGCAGGGGCGGTTGAGCGCCTCGAGTGCCACGATAACGGCCATGAGCTCCATGCGGTTGTTGGTGGTCTTGGCGTAGCCGCGCGAAAGCTCAGAGGTGAAGGTCTTGCCGGCGGGGTTGGTGTATTTGAGCACGGCGCCGTAGCCGCCGCGTCCCGGATTTGATCGGGCCGAGCCGTCGGTATAGATGATGACCTTCACATGGTTCCTTTCGTTGGGTATGTTTCGTGCGAGTGACCATTGTAGCGCCATGCCCGCCGGGGGCTAGCAATTTACGATTTCTATCCCGTCTTCCGACAGTTGGTTGGCATAGATGATGCGGTTGAGCTCGTCGAGGTATTGCTGCAAGAGGGGAGAGGGCTTGCGGTCGTCATGCATGATGTAGCCCACATGCATCGTCGGGGCGTCTGTCAAGGGGATCGAGGCCATGCCCCACTGCATTTCGCTGGAGAGTACGCCGGTCGACAGCGCATAGCCGTTCGAGGTGATAAGCAGGTTGGTGAGCGTCCCGCGGTCGGATACGCGGATATTGCGGTTGCAGGGAATATAGCTAAACGGTTCCTCGGCGTAATAGAAGGAGTTCGAGGTGCCCTGCTCAAAGCTGTAGCGCGTATAGGGCGTGAGGTCGGCAAGGGACAGCTGCGAGCGGCGTGCAAGCGGGTGGCGTTCGCTGACGAACACGTGGACCTTCGCGTCAAAGAGGGGATGGAAGCTCGCTCGGGCATCGGTAAAGGCCTTCTGCAAGACACGGGTATTAAAGTCGTCCAGATAGAGGATGCCGATGTCGCTGCGAAACGCGCGCACGTCGTCGATGATCTGCGCTGTGGTGGTCTCGCGCATGATGAACTCGAACTTGCTATCGCGGTAGCGCTCGACCACGTTGACAAAGGCCTCGACCGAAAAGGCGTAGTGCTGGGCGGAAATGGCGAGGCGGGCTTGCGGGGTACCGCCGTCCTCGTAGCGGGCCTCGAGCATGTCGGCCTGCTCTACGACCTGGCGTGCATAACCCAAGAGCTCGGTGCCGTCGTTGGTGAGTGCAACACCGCGGTTAGAGCGCGTAAAGATTTCGATATGAAGTTCCTGCTCTAGGCTTTTGACGGCATTGGAGATATTGGACTGTGCCGTATAGAGGTGCTGGGCTGCGGCGTTGATCGAACCGGACTCTGCAACGGCGATCAAAAAGCGAAGCTGCTGGAGGGTCATCGGCGCCCGTCCTTTCGAGTGTTATCTATAAAACCGATAACAAGTTAGCGCTTTTAAGTGATTGACCGAGGGAAACAATGCTCGTACTATTCAAAACACACAAAGGCGGTAGGTAATTAAGCCGACCACGGAACCGGGATGCGAAAGGAGGCCCGCATATGAATTGCTTACCAAGACGAATGCCGGGCTCCTGTTTGCGCCCGTCGGCGTAATCAGGAGACAGCCACTTACTTCTCTTACTCTTATTACTTTTATTCGATCAAGGAGATCATCATGAGTCAGTTCATCAACAACCCCGAGCACACCTTTGGTTTCGACACCCTGCAGCTGCACGTTGGCCAGGAGAGCGCCGATCCTGCATCCGACTCCCGTGCCGTGCCTATCTACCAGACCACGAGCTATGTCTTCCGCAACTCCCAGCACGCTGCCGACCGCTTTGGTCTTGCCGATGCCGGTAACATCTACGGCCGTCTGACCAACTCCACCCAGGGCGTCTTCGAGGATCGTATCGCCGCACTCGAGGGCGGCGTTGCTGGCCTTGCCGTCGCCTCCGGTGCTGCTGCCATCACCTATACCCTGCAGGCTCTTGCCCAGGCCGGTGACCACGTGGTGGCTCAGAAGACCATCTACGGTGGCTCCTACAACCTGCTGGAGCATACGCTCTCCCAGTTTGGCGTCGAGACCACGTTTGTCGATGCCCATAACCTGGAAGAGGTCGAGGGTGCCATCAAGGACAACACCACGGTCATCTATCTCGAGACGCTCGGCAACCCCAACTCCGACATCCCCAACATCGACGCCATTTCCGAGATCGCCAAGAAGCACGGTCTGCCGGTTGTCGTCGACAACACCTTCGGCACCCCGTATCTGTTCCGTCCGTTGGAGCATGGTGCCAACATCGTCGTCCACTCTGCAACCAAGTTCATCGGCGGCCACGGCACCTCGCTGGGCGGTGTGATCGTCGACGGCGGTAACTTCGACTGGAAGGCGAGCGGAAAGTACGCCCAGATTGCTGAGCCCAACCCCTCCTACCACGGTGTCTCGTTTGCCGAGGCTGCCGGTCCCGCCGCCTTCGCAACCTATGTCCGCGCTATCCTGCTGCGTGACGAGGGCGCTTGCATCAGTCCGTTCAACGCCTGGGTCCTGCTCCAGGGCACCGAGACTCTGTCGCTGCGCGTTGACCGCCATGTCGAGAACACCAAGAAGGTCGTTGAGTTCCTGGCTGGTGACAGCCACGTCGCCAAGGTGAACCACCCGAGCTTGCCCGAGCACCCCGACCATGAGCTGTACCAGAAGTACTTCCCCCGTGGCGGCGCCTCGATCTTCACCTTCGAGATCAAGGGCGGCCAGGAAGCTGCTTGGAAGTTCATCGATCATCTGCAGGTGTTCTCGCTGCTCGCCAACGTGGCCGACGTCAAGTCGCTCGTCGTGCACCCGGCTACCACCACGCACTCCCAGCTCTCTGCCGAGGAGCTCGCCGAGCAGAACATCACGCCCTCCACGATCCGTCTTTCCATCGGTACCGAGAACGCCGAGGATATCATTTGGGATCTGAAGCAGGCCTTCGCCGCGCTGGACGAGTAAGGCGACTTGTGCAAGGACCCCTTGCGACTCGATAGGTATAACTGCATAAAATGCCTGCTCAAGGTGCCTGTGCGAACAATGGTTGCACAGGTGCCTTTTTTGCATAGAGAGGGTGCAAAAACAGGGTTTTTGGCACGCTTTATGCATTCGAGTTGTGGAAAACTCCTGTTAAGAGGATGTGAGTTTTACGCAATTGACGTGCGCCTTTTGAGTAAAACCGCAGGTCGCGATTTGCTCGGGGTACTATGCAGCGCGATCGAATCACACGCAGCTCAAACGCAGCAAAAACACACTACGGAGGTTTCCAGCTACATGAGGATCGATTCACGAAAACCGAAAGCCGCCGCCCTTTCCGCCGCTCTGACCGTGGCACTTTTGGTGGGCGCCGGCGCAACTGATGCCCACGCGGCAACACTATCCGATACGGTCGGATCTACGCCGTCCGAGGCGACGCTGGTGCAGCCCGTCGACTACCGCGGCGATGGTTATGGTTCCATGCAGGAGTGGAACGCCTCGATGGAGGCCAAGCGCGATTCCCTGGAGATGCGCGCTCAGATCATCATGAATATGTATGGCGACTATGCCACCGATGACGAGCGCGCTGTGCTGCAGGGTTGCATCGACGGTGCGGGCAGCCTGTTGACAATGGGGGAGGTCGACGCCAAGTCGACCGAGCTCGATGAGCTGCGCACTGCGCTTGAGGATGCCAAGCGCGAAGCGCTCGAGGTTGCTGCCGCCGAGGCGGAGGCTGCCGAGGCCGCTCAGGCTTCGTACTACAACGCCGGTTACACTCCGTCCTACGCGAACGGATCGGGCCTGACGCGCTCTGCGGGTGTCAATAACTACAACGGGCGCCGCGAGACCTATTACAGCAGCAATGTGCTTTATCACTATCGCACGGGCGAATGGACTCAGGATTCTGAGGGCTTCTGGCGCGATTCTGACGGCTATTACGTTGTTGCCGCGGGCGATATGGCCCAGGGCTCGACCTTTACGGGTTCCAAGGGTGATTGCAAGGTCTATGACTCCGGCTGCGCTGCCGGAACCACCGACTACTACACCGGTTGGTAATTTTTCTGCATCGCGGATATTTGGCGGACGGGCGTCTTTACCGAGCTTTAGGGCAACGTAAGGACGCCCGTTCTATGTGTGCGCTTGAGTTAACAGAGCCCTTACCGTGGCGGTACGCTGGGCGTATGGATGCGGGACACACTGGTTCTTGAGAAATAAGGTCTTTCTCTTGGAGGAAGTGGTCCTGTGAATGCTCGAGATATTGCCGTTGCCGCCGTCGCGTTGATGCTTGGCTGCCTTGGTCCCACGGCCGCGCTCGTCGCGGGCATGCAGGGGACATGCGGGGCTGCTCCTATCGTGGTCGGCGCGCTGATCGCGGCCACGCTGCTGGGAAGCACGGGCGTGGTTCTTTGCCGCGACGATGAGGACGAGGTGCCGGGGTCGCAACGTTAACTGTTGTGAGATCGGCCGCCGGTCATAGACGAAGATGAAGGCCGCCGCAGGGGATTAAGTACATGGTCTCGGAGCAGGACGACCTGCTCGACG
>UQZC01000126.1 GCA_900545505.1 uncultured Collinsella sp. | reverse complement strand
GGTGACGGCGTCTCCCTCCTGGAGCTTGTAGGCACCGGCGCCAACGTCGGCGAACTTGCCATTTACGTAGAAGCGCCAATAGCTATTGGTCGCAGCATCATAGCCACAATAGGACTTACCATCGAAGGGCGAATAAATGCCGTTGAGGAACCAGCCCCAAGACGATTCGCCAGCATCGAGAGTAAGGCCGACCTGCTCAAGGAGATCCTTGGCAGTGGAGCCTGCCTTGAGACTCGTCTGACCCGTCGAAGCCCAAACCTGCTGCTTGCCGTCCTTGTCCTTACCGAGAACCTGAACAGAAGCATGGACAGAATCGGACGGCAACTGGTCGCCCCAGCCACCGTAGAACCACGTGACGGTATCGCCGGCATGGATGGTGACATTGTCCGCCGTATAGTCACTCGACTTGCCGTTGATGAACAGCTGCCAATAGGTCGAATAATCTTGGGGCGTACCCAGCTCAACACCGTTGTACTTAAGGCTCAGAATGAAGGAGCCCGCAGCAACGGCGTCAATGTCGTTCGCCTCGAGTACGACCTTCGTAAGATCAAGCGCGCTCGAACCGGACGTCACCACATACTGCGCATTATCGACCCAAGTCTGAGTCTTGCCCTGGGCATCGCGACCAATGACGGTCACATTTGCGGCAACCTGGTCTTTAACGACAGGGGACGAGCTACCAGCCGTATAGGCAAACTCAATCTTCTGCCCCTGGGTGAGCTTGACGCTGCTCGCGCCAACCGAGGAAGACGCGCCGTCGACGAACAGCTGCCAGAAGGCATAAGTCGTCGGATCGAAGGCAAGCGTACGGCCATCGCTCGGGGATGTGATGCTTTTGAGGTAGAAACCGTATGCCGTGTTCGGATCGTAGTCTGCCTTGAAGCCCGTCTTCTGCTGCAGCTTAACGAAGGCATCCGCAGCCGTCGCGCCCTCGTCGAGCTTGAGCTGCGTGGGTGCCACCCAGGTCTGAGCCTTGCCGTCGGCATCGGTGCCGATAATCGAGAACGAGACCTCGACCTGCTTCTTGGCGACATCGCCGGTTTCTGTCGGGTTCTCTGTCTGGATGGCAGCCGCGGCGGCAGATCCTGCTTGGCCAGCGGATGCCGTCGAAGACTGATCGCTCGTGGCAGGGCTCTCCCCCGTCGCCGAGCCTTCGTCGCCAGTTGCCGCCTCAGTTGTGGCGACACTAGTTGCAGACGCGCTCCCAGAATCCGAAACCTCGGCGCCGCTCTGCTCAGCGGTACCGCCCGCAAGCGCTGCGTCCTCGCCCGGCGTCGCAGCCTGAGCCACAGCCTCGGCAATGCCCTCAGCGCCCTCGGCCCACAGCTGAGCCGGCGTGGTGCCAAAGGCCATCGCGAAGGCCAGGAATGCCACCAGGCCGCGCTTGGCTACATCGCGCGCAATCGCGCCACGGCGATGCGAGACGCGCTGGCGCTCGTCCTCAAACATATCCATTTGTCTCCTACTGTCTGTACTTGGAGCGTTGCCTTGAGACTGCCCCACGTCATCGCGCATGTTGCGCTCGAGTTCCCCCATCGGGACCCCCTTCCCTCCAGAGCCCTATGCACACCGGCGGCAAAAGCCGCAGCCGCATGCAAGACGGGAGGCGATCCGACTTAACCTTAACGACTCGGGCACGTCGTCCGATCTGCGACGCGAGCATCCCGAGCCAAGAGGAATTACGGTTACTGGTACAGCCGGGGACTTGCACCCCGATTCTCCCAAATGCGCAGGATAACCGCGCATTCGTGCGTCTCCGCACCACCATCTAGGCCATCGATTATTACCGTCAAAATGGTATCACGCAAAAGGGCCTCGCACGCAGGCGAAGCCCAAGGTAAAAGCTATTGTTTGCGATAGGAAAATGCGGTGACGGCCGCAGCCTCTAGTGCTTGCCGCCGTGACTGTTGAGCCAGATATTGCGGCCCAGCATAAGCGCCAGCACCAGCGCGCTCACGTAGCCCATAAAGCCAATGACCGGGATACCAAACACAACCGGCTCGATGCGCGCGTAGTACACCACCGACGAACCGATAAACAGACCGGCGATCACAATTGCCATCGACATGCGGTCGATAATCCCACCTAGCTGTCGCAGCGCCTTATCGCTGCTCATGATCTGCGTGTTCACCTTAAGCTGGCCGCGTGTGAGCATGCGCGAAGCCAAGCCCAGATACTCGGCCGCCTCGAGCGAGCCCTTCGCCGCGCGATAACTGCTCGCTGCAAAGTCGCGGCTCATCTCGCGCATGCGGGCGTAGGTGCTCTTCTCGTTTTTGATGTGCGTCTGGATGATCTGGATCATGTTGACGTTAGGCATGTACTCGGTCAACAGGCCCTCGAGCGTCACCATGCCGCGGGCGAACATTGTCACCACGCTCGGCAGCTCAACGTCATTTTTGCGCGCGAGGTTTAACAGCGAGGTCAAAAACTCACCGATATCCAGGTCCTTAAGGTCAAGGCCCGCAAAGTCAGCCACGATAAAGTCCAAATCGGACAAAAAGGCCAAATGATCGAGCTCAGCCGAGTCGCCACGCGTCACGGCGAAGCGCATGAGCGAATCCTTGAGCTTTGGCACATCGCCCTCGGCCACGGCAAAGATCATATCCTTGACGATACCGCGGTCGTGGCTCGACATGCGTCCGACCATGCCCAAGTCGATAAAGTAAACGATGCCGTCCTTGAGGATGATATTTCCCGCATGCGGGTCAGCATGGAAAAAGCCGTCGTCGAGCACCTGCGTCGAATAGTCCTCGACAATCGCCGAGCCGATCTTTTCCAGGTCATAGCCCTCGGCCACCAAGCGTTCAGGATCGGCGATCGAAATGCCGTCGACGTAGTCCATAACCACCACGTGTTCGGTGCACAGGTCCAGATAGGATTTAGGGCACGTCACGCCATGAACGCTCTTATGGAACTCGTAGAAGTCGTTGAGGTTTTTGGCCTCGGCCAAAAAGTTGGTCTCCTCGCGAAACGAGGTCCACAGCTCCTCGACCACGCCGTGCAGGTCAACGAATTGATCGGTGTTGACGAACTTGGAAACGATACGCACCACCGAGCGGATGATATCGATATCCTGTGCCATAACCTGCTGCGCACCGGGGCGCTGCACCTTGACGGCCACGTCCTCGCCCGTCACCAGACGAGCGCGGTGCACCTGCGCGAGCGATGCGCTACCAAGCGGGTTGGGGTCGATCGCATCGAACATCTCCCCCAGGCGCAGGCCGTATTCTTCTTCCAGACAACTGAGTACGACCTCGTACGGCACCGGCTCCACGTCGGAGCGCAGACGACGCAGCTCGTCGCAAAAGCGCTGCGGCAGGATCTCGGACCGGTTGGCCAGAATCTGCCCCATCTTGACGAACATGGGGCCGAGTTCCTCGAGCAGGCGGCGCAAACGAACCGGCGTGAGGTTATCCCACACGCGGTACTTTTTGACCAGGCGAACAATCTGCCCGATGCGCTCGCGGCGACCCGCCGGCGTGAGCTGGTATTCCTCGTCCGGC
Source organism: uncultured Collinsella sp. (assembly GCA_900545505.1). Classification (GTDB taxonomy): domain Bacteria; phylum Actinomycetota; class Coriobacteriia; order Coriobacteriales; family Coriobacteriaceae; genus Collinsella. The sequence continues at coordinate 1,443 of UQZC01000126.1, read as the reverse complement.
GCCATCGCGTCGGGCTCCTCGGGCACCATATCGACAGCGCGCGGCTTCTTGCGAGCGCCCGAGACGACGGCGTCGACCTCATCGACAACCGCCGCCTCGTCACCCAAGGGATCTAGATTGTTGTAATCGGTGGTGGAATCTGCCATCTGCGCTGCTACTCAGCCTCTTCGGTATCCTTCGCATCGTCGGGCTCAACGGACTCGACGGGCACCGAGGTCACGTTGTCCTCGACCGAATCGACGATGTCGCGCACATGGGCCAGGAAGGCCGTGCGCTCGGGGGCGGTCATGACGCGGACCCGGGCAAGGATGAGCTCGTCAAGCACGCGCTGGGCCGCGGTCTCGCCCTGCATGCCCAAGCGCTCGGTCAGGTCGGAGATGGTGCCGCCGGCCTGCTCGAACATGTCGGACACACTGCGGGCGATATCGGGGGTGGCGGTGTCCTTGCGAACCTGCTCGCCTTTGGTGTTAAGGTCGTCGAGGACCTTCTTGCCGCCTTCGACAGCAACGGCGGCAGCGCCAAAGCCCACGTTAATGGCGCCGTTAACAAGCTGATCGAGTTTCATAACCATGGTTGTCTCCAATCACAAACAACTGCATTGGCGTTCTTGTACCCAAGATTGAGCGAAAGCGACAAAGCGTTTCAGCGCTATTCGATCGACGGGAAATCCCTACCTCTCGTTGTCGTTCATCGCGAAAGAGTTCTTCATGGCGCAGCTCGTGGTGTAGAGTACCTTGCCCAACAGGGCGTCGGTCTCCACCCGCACGCGCTCGGCAAACTCCTCGTTGGCGCGGGCAAGCTCGGCAGACACCTCGGCCTCAGGCAGGGTGGCTACGGCGGCGTCGACGTCATGGATCTGTTTGTGGCCCATGCCACCGACCTTCTCCTGATAATCCTCGACCGCGCGACCGCACTCATGGAAACGGACGTCGGCCAGGGCACCGATCAGGCGGTTGGCCCAGTAGAAGTTTTCGGACGTCACGCGAGCCTGCGTGTCGGCATAGTACTCGGGCATGGTCTCGACGTTGGCGTACAGCGGAACCAGCGCGTTAAACGAGTTGGAGCCAAACGCCATCCACTGCACGGCGCGATAGGCCGGCTGCGCATAGGGACGCAGCTGCAACACGGCGAGCTGGCTGTTGCGGTTAATGCCGATGGGGCGATAGGCGCCGCGCGTGGCGGTCGTGCCCTTGCTGCCGTAGCAGTCGTACTCCGTGCCCTGGTAGTGGCTCGAAAGCACGTACTTAATGTCCTCGATGGTCACCTTGCGCTCGGGCACGCGGCTCCAGGGGATGTCGTCGCTCTCGGGCGTGTAGTCGGCCTCGGGACCATCCCACACGTCGCTGGGGTTGAGGCAGCGCTGCATGTACCAGGCGCGCGGCGTATTGTAGACGTGGTCGCTGTCGCTGTGCGCATAGCTTGCGTTGTAGGCGGCAAAACATC
>UQZC01000125.1 GCA_900545505.1 uncultured Collinsella sp. | reverse complement strand
CCTATCTTCTATCTATATACAACCGGCACGCGTATGCGACCCGCGTTTTTTATATCGAAAGGTGGCACCATGCAGGCATCGCAGCGTCTCGACCGCTTTGGCGCGGAGGTCTTCGCCTCGCTCAACAACAAACTTCTCGCGCTGAAGGCTCAGGGCAAGACCATTTACAACATGAGCGTGGGCACGCCCGATTTTAAGCCGTACGACCATGTGGTCGAGGCGCTCACGCAGGCAGCCCAAGATCCCGAGATGTGGAAGTATGCCCTGCGCGACCTGCCCGAACTCAAGCAAGCCGTGTGCGATTACTATGAGCGCCGCTTTGGCGTTTCGGGCATTACGCCGTCTATGGTGCAGTCGTGCAACGGCACGCAGGAGGGCGTGGGCCATTTGGGCCTGGCCCTGCTCGATCCGGGTGACACCATTCTGGTTCCCGATCCGTGCTACCCGGTCTTTGAGGCGGGTGCCAAGATCGCCGATGCCAAGCTCGAATACTATCCGCTGGTTGCCGAGCATAATTACCTGCCCTATGTGGCGGGTATCGATCCCGAGGTGGCCGATCGTGCCAAGTATATGATCGTGTCGCTGCCCGCGAACCCGGTCGGCTCGGTGGGCACGCCCGAGATCTACGAGGAGATCATCACTTTCGCCCGCGAGCACGACCTGCTCATCGTTCACGACAACGCATACTCCGACATCGTGTTCGACGGCGAGCCGGGTGGCAGCTTCCTGCAGTACCCTGGCGCGCTCGAGGTGGGCGTGGAGTTCTTCTCGCTCTCTAAGTCGTTTAACGTCACCGGTGCCCGCATCGGCTTTTTGGTCGGTCGCGAGGATGTGGTCTCGGCCTTTGCCAAGCTGCGCAGCCAGATTGACTTTGGTATGTTTTTCCCGATCCAGAAGGCTGCTATCGCCTGCCTGAACGGTCCGCGCGATGAGGTCGAGGCGCAGCGTCTGAAGTACCAGGAGCGCCGCGATGCCCTGTGCGACGGTCTTGAGGGCCTGGGCTGGGAGCGACCCAACGCGCATGGCTCTATGTTTGTGTGGGCCAAGCTTCCCGGTGGTCGCACCGATTCTATGGCGTTTTGCGAGGAGCTTATGGAGAAGGCCGGCGTTGTGGTGACGCCGGGCGCGAGCTTTGGCCCTTCGGGCGAGGGGCACGTGCGTATGGCGCTGGTTTTGCCGCCCGACCAGATCGCTTTGGCTGTCGAGGCCATTCGCGAGGCGGGCTTGTATTAGAAACCTATTTCGACTCGTCAATAGCTCGAAACCGATTTCGTGCAGTTATTTTACGAATACTGCAAACAATTTCGGTAAACGGTCGATTTTTGGCTGCGAATAGGAGCATAATCAAAGTCCCGATTGGATGTATTGGGATTACGACAAGCCGCTCGGGTCGTTCCCGGGCGGCTTGTTTGTGGAGAGAGATGGGAGTTTCTAATGGTTAACGAGAAGAAGGTCGCTATTGTCGGCTGCGGTTTCGTCGGTTCGTCTTCGGCGTTCGCACTGATGCAGAGTGGTCTGTTCTCCGAGATGGTCCTCATCGACGTGGACAAGAACCGTGCCGAGGGTGAGGCCCTGGATATCGCGCACGGCATGACGTTTGCCGAGCCGATGAAGATCTCCGCCGGCGATTATTCCGATGTCGCCGACGCCGCCATGATCGTCGTCACTGCTGGCGCTGCCCAGAAGCCCGGTGAGACCCGCCTGGACCTGGTCAACAAGAACGTCAGCATCTTTAAGTCCATTATCCCCGAGATTAAGAAGTCCGGCTTCGACGGCATTCTGCTAATCGTCTCCAACCCGGTCGATGTCCTGACCTACGCCGCCATCAAGATGTCCGGCCTGCCCGAGGGCCACGTCATCGGTTCCGGTACCGTGCTCGATACCGGCCGCCTGCAGCAGATGCTCGGCGCTCACGTCGAGGTTGACCCGCGCGATGTCCAGGCCTATGTCATGGGCGAGCACGGCGACTCCGAGTTTGTCGCTTGGTCCAGCGCTCAGGTTGCCGGCGTTCCGCTGAACACTTTCTGTGAGCTTCACGGCCACTTGGAGCATGAGGCTGCCGAGAAGCGCATCGCCGAGGACGTCAAGAACTCCGCCTACACCATCATCGAGAAGAAGCACGCCACCTACTATGGCGTCGCCATGGCCGTCAAGCGCATCTGCACCGCCGTCATGCGCGATGAGCAGACCGTTCTGCCCGTCTCTTCGCTCATGGTGGGCGAGTATGGCCTGTCCGATCTTGCCATCTCCATGCCGACCGTCGTTGGCCGCGACGGCGTTGTCTGCCGCGTCCCCGTGCCGCTGAACGACGACGAGCAGCATGAGCTCACCGTCTCCGCCAAGGCCCTCAAGGACATCATCGACAGCGTCGATTTCTCCTGCTAAATCAAGCTCGCTAGAGCGAAAAGCTACAATGAAGGCGTCCGGGCCCACACGGTCCGGGCGCCTTTTTGGTGCAAAGTAACCTGACCCCAATGCACCATCCCAATGCACCATAGTTGATGGGAGGGCCATGTCGGATTCGCCTAATTTTTTGACCTATGCCCAGACGGCGTTTGATCCGTTTGAGGAGCGGCCGTTCTGCGCGGTGGATAGCCTCGTCTTTGCGTGGTTGTCCTATTTGCGTTTGCCGGGTGATATGGCGGAGCTGACGAACTGGCAGGGCCTAGACGTACGCGAGCTGCTGCGTGCCGAGTGCTACCGGGACATGATTGACGACTTGTGGGACCCGGAGGGGAGCAGGGCCTTGTTGGAGGCCGTGGCAGCAAGTCCTCGCTACCGTGGCGTGCACGTTTGCGGCTATCGTGCTGTGAGCGATATGGTGGCGACGGAGCAGTTCGCAGCCATGGCGTTCCGGTTTCCGGCGGGGTTTAGTTATCTTTCCTTCCGGGGGACCGATAGTACGATTGTGGGCTGGAAAGAAGACTTTAACATGGCGTTCCGGTGTCCTGTGCCGGCCCAGGAATCCGCGGCACGTTATGTGGACGAGGCGGCGGATGCGATTGGCGGGCCGCTTTTGTGCGGGGGTCATTCCAAGGGTGGAAACCTTGCGGTGTACGGTGCAGCGATGTGCTCCGATGTTGCCCGTGAACGAATCGAACGGGCGTATTCCCATGATGGCCCGGGCTTCGTCGAGGAGTTTCTGACCGGCGACGCCTTTGCCGATCTTTCCGGTCGAATCGACAAGACGCTACCTCGGTCGTCGATCTTTGGCATGATGTTCGAGACACAGGAGGACTATGCCATCGTTGAGAGCACCGAGTTCAGCCTGCTGCAGCACAATCCCTTTAGCTGGGTGGTTGATGGTCACGACTTCGTGTACTGTGAGCGCCTGTCTGCCGGTGCTCGATACGTTGATGGTTCCATTCGTGAGATGCTGCTTGCAGTGTCGCCTAGCGAACGCGAGCGTTTTGTAGATGCGTTGTTCTCCGTGTTTGAGGCTACGGGTGCTGAGCGGTTTGCGGATATCGCTGGGAATCTGCGCGAGAGCCTACCCGTGATGCTCCAGGCAGCGCAAGGCTTTGACAAGGATACGCGACGCTTTGTCTCGCAGACCATCGTTGCGATTCTTAAGTGTGCGCTGCTGCCCAAACGACCCCAGATCGACGTGCCCGCTGCCGGCAAGAGTTTGGCAGAACAGCTCGAGGCTTGGCAGTCCGAGCTCCTGCGCTAACCATTGGTGCAAGCAACCTGTCCCCGATGCACCAATCTTCGAAGCGCCTGGGGCGGGCTCGACCGCTATACTGATTCGTGCCGAAATCGATCTAGAACGGAATGCCGTATATGAAAATCAATCACGCGATTCTGCATATCCTGGACTTTGACTCTGCCGTCAACGTCATGAGCCAGCGCGAGTTGGATATCGAAAGCCGTACTGTCCGCAACTTCGTGACCACACATCTGCGTCGCGCGCGCACTTCGGCCGATAACAAGCGTGCCACGTTTGCCGAGAACTCCGCATTCGGCGGCGAGCTCAAGAGCTATTTCTTTGGTGAGCGTGAGTTCGTGGACCTGTCGCAGCAGATTGCGGAGTTCATCTCTTCCGAACTCACCAAGGCCGAGAAAGCCGAGTCCACTGACGTGCTTGTGGCGGACTTTGATGACGATGAGGATGCCCGCTGGTTTGCCGTGATGCTGCTGGGCTCCAAGCAGGCTTTTATGCACGAGGTAGGTCGCGAAGAGGGCGAGGTGCGCAACGACATTGCGCGCCACTACGCCATTCTGCCGAATCCCTCGCAAAAGGTGCCGAGCTATGCAATCGTGCGTGCAAGCACCATGGAGATCGGCTATGTGGATAAGAAGCGCAAGATTGCCGGCGAGGATCGCATGCTCATTCCCGATGGCCTGCTGCAGTGCGACACGGGGGTATCGGGCAAGGAGGTCATCGACACCGTGACGCGTGTGGTCGAGGAAGTCGCCGAGGAGCACGGTGCCAACACGGCTGTAGCACTCGCCAAGGTTAAGGCTGCTGTTGCCGAGAAGGTTGAGGATGACGAGGAGCTGCCGCCTTGGGATATCGTCGATGAGGTCTTTGAGGACGAACCGGTTATCAAGGAGAGCGTGCGCGCGGCACTGACCGAGGAGAAGGTGCCTGAGCGTGTGCCCGTGGAGCGCAAGCAGGTCGAACGCGCGGCGGTGCGCAATCACAAGATTCGTACCGACACGGGCATCGAGATCAGCTTCCCGGCCGAGATGGGTTCGAATTCCGAGTACATTGAGTTCGTCAATGAGCCCAACGGCCTCATTTCCATCGAGCTCAAAAATATCGGTAGCATCGAGAATCGATAAGTTGCGTTGCGCCTACAGCGAGAAAGCAAAGGCCGAAGCTCCTTGGGGCTTCGGCCATTTTGTTTAGGGATGAATTATCCCGCAGGTTGAGCATACGTCAGCGAAAACGCGGTTTGTCAAAACCGCGTAACTATTAAAGTTGACGTAAGTCCTCTTCCAGTCCGGTCTTGCTGTCGGTCTTCTCGTCGCGCATCTTGATGACGCGGGCGGGGACACCGGCCACGATGGCGCCGGCGGGGACGT
>UQZC01000124.1 GCA_900545505.1 uncultured Collinsella sp. | reverse complement strand
GGACTTGGCCCCGCCGATCTCGTTAATCGACAGAATCACGCGCCCGCCGCAAGTGCTCTCAAAAATCTTGAGTATCTGCTCGCGCAGGGTCCATGACCGATAGAACAGCGCCTCGAAGCCAAAGGCGTCGGCGAGCAGGCCCAGCCACAGCAGATGCGAGTGAATGCGCGAAAGCTCGTGCAGAATGGTGCGGATATACTGCACGCGACCAGGCACCTCGATGCCGAGCATGCGCTCGCAGGCGCTGGCATAGCCGCAGCTGTGGCCCACGGCGCAGATGCCGCAGATGCGCTCGGCGATGTAGCCAAACTGATGCATGTCGCGCTTTTCGGTGAGCTTCTCGAGCCCGCGGTGCACAAAGCCGATCTGCGGAATTGCCTCGATGACGCGGTCGTCCTCGATCACCAGGTCCAGATGAAGCGGCTCGGGCAGCACCGGGTGCTGCGGGCCAAACGGAATAACGGAGCGATGTGCCATGGACCTTACGCCTCCTTTTTCTGCTTGTCGCGGGCGACCTTGGCGGCAAGCGCCGCGCGGACCTTGGCCGCTTTCTCGGGATCCATGGCGGCGAGCTTTGCCTCCATCTCGGCAGCCTTGAGCGCGGCCTTTGCAGCGACCTCATCGTGCTGAGCATCGGAGCCGGCAGCCGCAGCGGGCTGAGCGACGGCAGCGTCCGCAGCATCGCCAACGCCCGCAGTGCCCTCCCCCGCAGCGGCCATGGCAGTAGCAACCTTCTCGGCCGCGGCCTTGCGCGCCTTGTCCTCGGCAGCGGCACGCACCTTCATGGCCTTCTCGCGCGCGGCCTTCACCTCGGGCGTGATAACGCTCATGGGTTCGGCAGTCGAGACCTGGTAGAAAAAGCCCTTAAAGTCGATCTGCATGTCGGTGATGGCAAGACCAAACAGGTCGTGCGCCTCGTTTTCAAACGGGAATACCGCCGGATAGTACGAGCTGATGGACGGAATCTCCTGGTACTGGTCGATACCCTCGACCACCAGATTCTCAATCGCATAGTTTCCGTCCCGCGCGATCTGCTCCTGCGCAGCGCGGACGTTGATAAACGTATAGACCAGGCGATACGATCCGTCGTCCACACAGCGCTCGGCATGCATCTGCACAAAGCGCGCGCCGACGCCCTTGAGCGCCTGGACATGCGACAGAAGCTCGTCGATCCCAACGGTGGCATAGATAGCCTTTTGCATTACTCGGCCTCCTTTGCAGCGACGGGCGCTGCGGGTTTCTCGGCAGGCGCGTCACCGGCACCGTCAGCCCCGGCCCCAGCTGCAGCCACGAACCCGTCCTCGCCCAACTCGACGCCGCCATCCCAGGTAGCAGCGCCGCCCACGGTAAGCGGGTCACCGCCGGCGCGCATCACGGCCTCCTTCTGATCAAGGATGCCGCACGCCTCCACGATGGCATCGATCACGGTCTCGGGACGAATGGCGCACCCGGGCGCATACACGTCCACGGGAATCGCGCGGTCCACGCCGCCGATCACGTTATAGGCATCGCGGAATACGCCGCCCGAACACGCGCAAATGCCGCACGCCACCACGCACTTGGGCTCGAGCATCTGGCTGTAGATCTGGCGCACGACGGGCAGGTTCTGGGCATTGACCGACCCCGTCACCAAAAAGATATCCGCATGCTTGGGGTTGCCGGTGTTGACCACGCCAAAGCGCTCCGCATCGAACAGCGGCGTGAGCGAGGCCAGCACCTCGATATCGCATCCGTTGCAGCTCGAGCCGTCGTAATGAATGACCCACGGCGAGCGCGACATTTTATGATCCATGGATGCCGCCTCCTAAATAAACACGTCGACGAGGATGGGCATAAGGTTGAGCAGGCCAAACACCAGCGCCACGCCCCATCCGAGCCTAAAGCAGCTGCGCCAGGTGCTGCGTGCGAAGGTGTTGTCGATCAGGACCTCGACAAAATACGTCGCGGCCATCACGACCAGGGCTACAACCCAGCTCACGGGGTTGCCCCAGACAAAGAACATGCCCACCCACATCAAAAACAGCACGGTCTCGCACCAGTGCATAAGGGTCATCTTGGCCAGCGTGCCGCCGCTCATCTCGGTGGCGACGCCCTGGACGATCTCCTGATGCGCATGATGCGAGTACGAAAGGTCAAACGGCGACTTGCGCAGCTTGATGGTAAGCACCGCGAGCAACGCGAGGAAAATGGGCGCGCTGTGCACGATGATGGGGACCGACTGCCCCGTCACGGCGATGGAATCAAAGCTGTCGGTGGCAAGGTACAGGCCCACGCTCATCAGCAAAACGGCGGGCTCGTAACTCATAACCTGCAGTAACTCACGATCGGCGCCAACCTGGGCAAACGGGCTTTGCGTCGAGGCGGACGCCAGCACCACAAAGATCGCGGCGAGCGTCACCATAAAAGCGCACAGTAGCGTGTTAGAGCCCGACACAAAGATGCCGCCGCCCACCACGGTAAAGATGAGCGCGCACGCCATATAGGTATCGTCCATGGTGTTTACGCTGGCGGGGGCCTTGCGCAGCAGCTTGGCAACGTCGTAGAAGGGCTGCAGCAGGCGCGGGCCCACGCGGCCCTGCATTCGGGCGGACAGCTTGCGGTCAATGCCGTCGATCATGCCACCCACAAGCGGCGCCAGCAGGGCAAACGCCACGGTGCCAATAAAAATGCCCACGACACCCGAACCTTCAAAATACTTGCCGCGCAGCACCGAGGGCGCACTCATGGCAAGTCTCTCGGGCCCAATCCATGCGCAACACAGCAGCGCAAACAAGATAATGCTGCAGCACACGACGCTACCCGCGGGGCCAATACGCTTCTCGCCAAGGGCGTCCTCCGAGTACCAATTGCGCTTTTCGGCCTTTACCTCGTGTCCCATCGAGCCGCGGAAATGGCGATATTTGTCGGTTCCCACACCCGAAAGATATACGTTTACATGCGGTTTGTTGCTCACGCGGAATGAAGTCAGCAACACCACGGCAATAAAAGCCACGATAACCACCATCAGATACATGGCGTCCTTGCCAATAACGTACGGCACGCGGCCAAACACCATGGCCAAGTAAGGCGACACCAGACCGCTCGAGATAACCGGGAACGCCACGCAGCACAGAATAAGCAGCGCGGCGATGGTGTTGAGGGCCATCCATTCGGTCTTATGGACATTGACCTCAACGTTTTGAGCCGTGGGGTCGACGCCCGAAAGCTTGGCAAGCCACTTGCCCCAGAAGAAGAACGTCGCGGCCGAGCCAAAGGCAAGCACCATGATCATGAGCACGTTGCCGGTCTGCGCGAACGCCACCAGGGCGCCCCACTTGGACACGAGCATGCCAAACGGCGCCACAAACATGCCCATGATGCCCAGCATCATCAGGCGCGTCAGGTGCGGCATGCGGCTGAACATGCCGTCCATGTCCTCGATATCGCGGCCCTCAACTGCCGTCCTTCCCTTGGTGTTCGCGGCTGCCGATATGATGCTCGGCCGTGCCCACGCACAGGAACAGCAGCGACTTGGCCACCGTGTGGAACAGGATCAGGAAGATGGCCGCCCATACGGCCTCGGGCGCGCCGACACCCAAGCAGGCACTAATGAGGCCCAAGTTGGAAATGGTGGAGTACGCGAGCACGCGTTTGGCGTTGCTCTGCGAGATGGCCATGAGGGCAGCGAGCAAAAACGTGATGGCACCCACACTCGTGACCATAAAGCCGGTCACAGGATAGATGGCATAGAGCGGGCTCAGCTTGACCATCAGGAATACGCCGGCTTTGACCATGGTTGACGAGTGCAGCAGGGCGCTCGTGGGCGTGGGGGCAACCATGGCACCCAGCAGCCAAGTGTGGAACGGCATCTGTGCGGCCTTGGTGAGCGCGGCGAGCGACAGCAGAACGACCGGCATCACCAGCAGCGCGGACTGCGCGGTTCCGGCGCCGGAAAGCTCGATCATGCCCGAGATGGTCAGCGGCATGCCATTGACGTGCAGAAACATAAGGCCCGCCAAAAACGCGATGCCGCCCAGCATGTTGAGGATGATCTGGGTGAAGGCGTTTTTGATGGCCTCGGGCGTGCGCGTGTAGCCAATCATAAGGAACGAGCACACGGTGGTGATTTCCCAGCCGCAGAACAGCCACTCAAGGTTGTCACTCGTCACGATGACGAACATGGCCGAGAGGAATAGAAACATAAGCGCCAGGAACTGCGGGCGACGGTCGGGCGCGGTCTGCCCGCGCAGCGCAGCCTCGTGCTCGTCATGGGCCTGGAAGTCCTTCATGTAGCCCAGGGCATACACGCAGATTAGGCTACCGACGATGCCGACGGCGAGGACCATGATCACACTCATGTAGTCCAGGTAGAGCGGCGTCGCCGTGACGGCTTCGACCGCGGGCAGCGTCATGGCTGCAAAGGCGAACGAGCCCACCAGCTGGACTATGCCGAGCACCGTGGCGAGCGCGTTCCTATATTTGTACGCGTTGTACAGGATTACGGCGCACAGGATGACGTCGATGACGGAGCTGATGATCGAGAGCACATGCGAGGTGCCGGAGGCAACCTCAAAGCTCTGCGGACCCATGCCAAAAAACATGACGGCGACTACAACTGTCACCGCCATAATAATGCCGGAACCTATGAGCCCCACCGCATCGCGGGCGCGGTCGCCGCGCGCGAACAGCATGCCCAGCGCCGGTACCAGCGGAAACAGGGTAAGGAAATACAGTAGCGTCATACCATCACTCCCCCATGCAAAAACGCTGCAATTGTTTAACGTTATAGCTCAATTGATGAGTAGCGGCAGCGGGTTTTCGGTCAACTGGGGAGTTTTAGGCGTACGGGGCAAGGAGTCTGTCCGCATTGGAGCAAAGGGGCGACGCTCCCCCTATCGCAGCGGTGGGCGCACGGGCCACTGCGCGCGGTTTATTGGCCATTTTGGAGGATGTCCCGATAGGCTCGCGGCGGTCCAAAAAGTTGGCGCGGCAAGAAAAATGCGCCCCTGTGGGCGCACCATCCCGTTTGCTATTCCGCCTTTTTAACGCGCGGCTT
>UQZC01000123.1 GCA_900545505.1 uncultured Collinsella sp. | reverse complement strand
TAGGGACGTTCCTTTTCTGCCGGCAGTTTGGGACACTCCTTGTAGTCATTGGGGACGTTCTTAAATGACTAGTCGTTGGGGACGTTCTTGTTTGACTAGTCATTCAAGAACGTCCCCAACGACTACATAGCATGAGAGTGGATAATCTCCCAGTTTGGGCTCGCATTCAGGCTCAAAGTGGGAGATTATCCACTCTCGTTTCTGTTCTGCCTACATTTGTAGGAACAGTTCGTGGAGGCGGGTGTCTTCGTCGAGTTCGGGGTGGAAGGTTACGCCGAGCTGGTTGCCCTGGCGCGCGGCGACGATACGGCCGTCGACTTTCGCTAAGGCCTTTGCGTCGCCGTGGACCTCGACGATGCGGGGCGCGCGGATAAACGTCAGCGGCACTTCACCGTCGATGCCAGCTACCTGCCCCTTGGTTCGAAAACTGCCGAGCTGCCTGCCGTAGGCATTGCGCTCAACGAGCACATCCATGGTTGCCAGGCGCGGCGTGCCCTTATCGTCATGGGCGGCAAGGTCGTGAGCCAGCAGAATCAGGCCGGCGCAGGTGCCCAGGACGGGCATGCCTTCAACAATGCGGGTGCGAAGCTCCTCGAGCATGCCCAACTCATCTAGCAGCTTCCCTTGAACGGTAGACTCGCCGCCGGGAAGCACCAGACGGTCAAAGTCCTGCTTTAAATCAGCCGCCTGCCTCAGCTCAATACAGCGCGCGCCCAGCTCGGATAGTCTTGCCTCGTGCTCGGCAAATGCGCCTTGGACCGCCAGCACGGCGACCGTTTGGTCTGCATAATCGCTCATGTGCGATCCTTTCTGCTGGACTAGCGTCCGCGCTCTTCCATGATAATCTCGATCTCGTCGGCGTTGATGCCCACCATGGCCTCGCCCAGGTCCTCTGAAAGCTCGGCAATGAGCTTGGCATCGGTGAAGTTTGCCACGGCCTTGACGATGGCGGCTGCGCGCTTGGCGGGGTCGCCGCTCTTAAAGATGCCCGAGCCGACAACCACGCCTTCGGCGCCCAGCTGCATCATCAGCGCGGCGTCGGCGGGGGTCGCTACGCCGCCGGCGGCAAAGTTCACGACGGGAAGCTTACCCGTGGCATGGACCTCGCGCACCAGCTCGACCGGAACCTGCAGTTGCTTGGCTGCCTCAAAGAGCTCGTCGTTGCGCAGGGCAACAACGTCACGGATCTGCTTTTGGATCTTGCGCATGTGACGCACGGCCTGAACGACGTCGCCCGTACCCGGCTCACCCTTGGTGCGAATCATCGTGGCGCCTTCGGCAACACGGCGCAGCGCCTCGCCCAGATCACGGGCGCCGCAGACAAACGGCACGTCAAACTGGGTCTTGTCGATGTGATAGACGTCATCGGCAGGGGAGAGAACCTCGGACTCATCGATGTAGTCGATCTCGATGGCCTGCAGGACCTGCGCCTCGACGATGTGACCGATGCGGCACTTGGCCATGACGGGGATGGAGACGGCCTCCTGGATGCCCTTGATCATCTTGGGGTCGCTCATGCGCGAGACGCCGCCTGCGGCACGGATGTCGGCCGGGATGCGCTCGAGGGCCATGACGGCGCAGGCGCCTGCCTCCTCGGCGATGCGTGCCTGCTCGGGCGTGGTAACGTCCATGATGACGCCGCCCTTGAGCATCTGCGCGAGCTCGCGATTGAGTTTGACGCGGTCGGCCTTGCTGTTCTGTTCTGCCATGGTTGCTCCCTTGGTTGGCATGTGCATTGCTTGACGGAACATCCTATCGGGGAGCTGGGTATGACAAAATACTCAGTTTTCGAGATAATTACAAGGTCAGACTAATACCAGATTGAATGACTTAATAAGGTCAGGTGATAGGCTCATGCTTGACTACAATTTGGAAAAACGCGGCGAAGCATCGCTCTATGAGTATGTTTACCAGCAAATTCGAGATGATATCGTAGCTGGACGCATTGTGGCGGGGGAGCATTTGCCGTCTAAGCGCGTCTTTGCCAGTCATCTGGGAATCAGTGTTATTACCATCGAGAATGCATATAGCCAGTTACTCGCTGAGGGCTATATTTGCTCAATACCACGTCGTGGCTACTACGCTTGCGAGCTTCCGGATGCACCGGTTTTGGCTTCGGCTGCGGAGGGCATCGACCGAGATGCCGTCTCTGTGGGCCCCAGCGTGCATGATGTCAACGGACAGGTCGAGCGATTCGATGCGCTTTCTCCTTCTGCTTTGGAGGCGGCGCGGCTTTGGCAAAGCGCGCTACGGGCGACGCTGGCATCCGAAGACGAGCGCGAAATCTTTTCGCCCGCACCGGCGCAGGGCACTGCTCGGCTGCGACGCGCAATTGCTCACCATCTGCACGGGACAAGGGGTATGAATGTCGACCCCAACAACATCGTTATCGGTGCGGGCGCCCAGCTGCTCGATACCATGTTGGTTCAGTTGCTTGGCGCGGACAAGGTGTATGCGGTTGAGGATCCGGGCTATTTGCGTCTGACGCGTATCTATCAGGCTATGGGCTGCAAAGTTCGACATATCCCGTTGGATGATGAGGGCGTGGACTTGAGCACTCTGCAGAAAAGCGGGACCGATGTCCTTCACCTGATGCCGTCCCATCAGTATCCGACCGGTCTTGTGACGAGCATTGCGCGTCGCTATGCGCTTCTGAGCTGGGCCGCTGAGCGACCAGGTCGGTATCTCATCGAAGATGACTTTGATTGTGAGTTTCGCCTTGCCGGGAAGCCGATTCCCGCGCTCGCGTCGATTGATGCCGCCCAGTCGGTTATCTACACCAACACGTTTTCGAAGAGCCTTTCATCGGCGTTGCGTCTAGCGTACATGGTGCTGCCCGATGAGCTGATGGAGCGGTTTAGGTGCAACCTTGGTTTCTATGCCTCGTCGGTGAGTTCTGTCGACCAGGTCGCTTTGGCTCGTTTGCTGGAATCGGGTGATTACGAGCGGCATGTGAACCGCGTGCGCGTTCGTGCTCGTGAGGCGCGTGATGGCCTGATGGCGCTTGTGCGGAAAGCGTTTCCGGCAGGGGAGGTCTCGATCGAGCAGGCAGATGCGGGCCTTTACTGTACCGTGGTTGCGGAGCGTGGAACGGGCGGAAGCTCTTTTGCGCAGGCTCTCGCGCGCTCGAGCATCCCTTTTGTCGATATCAGTGACTGTTATTGGTGTGCCGATGGCGCATCTGTCCCTGAAAACTCAACTCAAATTCTTGTCCAGTATGACGATCTGAGTCCAAAAGTGCTAACTACCTTGGAATTGCAGCTAATGGGGGGCACTCTGCAACCTAAGTGAGTAGACTTTTAGCACTTTGGCGACCAGGAAGTTTTGTAACAAGCTATCTACCTGCGGTTTTGAAAAGCAGGATGACCGGCCTGCTCGGGATGTTCAAAAAAGTCTACTCACTTGCCGCGCAAAGCTCCTGCATGAGAAAAAAATGGGGTTTTCAACAGGGCTTCGTCCAGCTCTTGGCAAGCTTTTGGCCAGTTGGGGAGGGCTGTTGAAAACTTTGCAGTCCGTTCGGCGCCATTTTTGGTGCGTTCGCGCCAATGCGTGACTGACTGGGTTGAAATTCGTGTTTTCCTGTGCCTATGAAGGATCTACTTTGTGACATATCGGCTTTTAGGTACTGGCGTTTGCCTCCTCAAGTCCGCGCTTTGTGTCCGCCGCTTCCACGACCGGAAGAAGACCGGCAGCGATATGATCTCGCCCGCAACCCGACGGCTGCGGTCGCGCTCGGTTTTCCGTTGTATACATTGGTTCGGACGAGAAACAAACGGACTTGTCCTGCCAGCATTAGGCAGCGGCTGTTTCTTGGTGAGCTCCCCAGGGAATCCGTGCTGGAAACGGAGCATGGGTTTTTGGTTACATCTCCTCTACTGACGACATTCATCATGTCGCGGCATCTGACGGATCTTCAGCTTCTTTTGGTATTGGCGGAGATGTGTGGCTTGTTTGCGGTGTGTGCCCTGCCGGCGGCACTTGAGGCGGAGCTTTCGCGTGCAATTGATTCGGGCGCGATTTCGACAACGTTCGGTTGGGTGCGCTGCCCGTCCGAGGACGGCATCGCCTCAAATTTATGGCGTCGAGACGCTTTGGTTTTGGGCGGAGACCTTGACCGTTTTTGTTCAGATGTTTGCGGGATGCGTTGCGGCAATAGATTTATGGCGGTATCGCAACTCTTTCCATTGGGTGCCGCGTCGCCTTTTGAGGTCGAGGCGTATTTGTTGCTTGGACTGCCGCGAGCCCTGGGAGGCGAAGGTTTTTGCGGCATAGAGCTTAATGATGAAGTGATGCTAAACACAAGTGCTCGAGCGATTGTGGAAAAGTCCCGTGTATATATCGACCTACTTCTTTCTTCGCCGGACGGCAGGCGACAGGTGGCCATTGAATGTCAGGGAAAGGCCTCGCACGGACGCGCAGGGGATGGCTTGCGTGACGCTGACCGTATGACGGCCCTTCAGGCCATGGGCTACGATGTACTTCTCCTGACACACAGACAGATATCCGATGAGGATAGATTCCGCGCGATCGTTAAGGCCATATGCAGGATGCTCGATGCTGAATATCGTGATAAAAGCTCAGATGAGCAAAGGGCTGAGACATTACTCCGGTCTGAACTATTCGTTGACTGGACAAAATTGGGAGTAATCGACGGGAAGATGCCCGTTAGACACAAAACGGCTCAATCGTGGACGGCTGCGGTTCTAAGTGAGTAGACTTTTGGCACTTTGGCGACCAGGCCGTTTTGCAACAAGTCATTTACCTGCGGCTTTATAAAGCAATATGGGTGGTGTGCTCGGCAAGTTCCAAAAAGTCTACTCACTTAGTTTTTGACGAGAAGCCGATGCCGAAGGCGGTCCTATTTCAGGGCGTTAACAAGTTCGTGAGGCACGAAAAAGGCCCGAACCAATACGGTCCGGGCCTCATCGAGCTTGAGGTTATGTCTCAGGCGGTTGGCTTAGCCAAAGTAGCGCTTGAGCAGGCCGGCGAAAGCCTTGCCGTGGCGGGCCTCGTCGCGAGCCATCTCGTGCACGGTGTCGTGGATGGCATCGAGGCCGGCGGCCTT
>UQZC01000122.1 GCA_900545505.1 uncultured Collinsella sp. | reverse complement strand
CGGGTGCCCTACCGGGAGTAGCCCCGACGGTTGACAAAACTATAGGAACACCCAACGACTAGGCATGAAAAAGGCAAGACATAGACCTCCTGGTCATGCCCTGCCTTTTGAATGACAAATTGTCGCCCTGGGCGGCGCGCAGCGTCGACCGGTCCGCCGTTCGTCAGAACGGCGGAACCTCTAGAGCAAAGTGACGCTAAAGCTGCGAACATCCGTCTCGCCCGGCGCCAGCGTAATGGTGTTGACCTTGTGTTCAAAGACGTCGTCCTCGGTGTCCATGGTGGTGTGACCGGTCCAGGGCTCGAGCGCCACAAACGGAGCGTCGTTGGCGGCAGACCACACGCCGATGTACTTAAAGCCCTCAAAGTCGATCTTGACGCCGTGGCCCGACTTGCGGCCGCGCAGTGTGAGCGTGGAGCCCGGGGTATCGGTGAACATGATGGCATCGTTATCGAAGCTGCGGTGCGTGATGGGCAGCACGTCCGAGTTATCGGGAGCCTTGTAGCTACCCTCGAACGTCATGAGGCCATCGGGCGTGATGATGGGGGCCTCGTTGGTCCAAGCCTCGGTAAATGCCAGCTCGTAGTCCTCGAACGTCTCGTCCTCGGCACCGGGGGCGGGTACGTTAAACGCGGGGTGGCCGCCCACCGAGAACGGCAGGTCCACGTCGCCAGTATTGGTGACGGCAAAGGTCTGGGTAAGTGTGGCGTCACCAGTCAGGGCATAGGTCATGTTGAGCTTAAAGTGGAACGGGAACGCCTTGAGCGACTCGGGCGTGTCGGTGATCTCGTACGTTACCGAGGAGCCGTCCTCCGAAACCTCGACCAGCTTGTGCTCGACAATGCGCGCGAGTCCGTGGCGCGGCATCTCGCAGGTGCCGGCCGCAGACGTTGCCGTGTTGTTGCGCAGCGAGCCCACAATGGGGAACAGGATGGGCGCATGCTTGCCCCAAAAGGCGGGGTCGCCCTGCCACAGATACTCGTTGCCGTTGAGGGCAAGGCTCGTGAGCTGGGCGCCCATGGAATCGATGGCCGCGGTGAGGCCGCCGCGCTTGATGGTAGTGACGGTAGACATGCTACTTCCTCCAAAAGTAAACAATAGTGTCGAGGGCTATTGTCCCACTCTTGGCGGCGGGACGGGACGGCAGGCGATTATTGAGTAGCCATAGAGGAATGAGCGGCGAGCGCCTACTGTGTATCCACGTAAAGGTCGAACCCGCCCTGTGGCGTGGTGTCGACCGTATCGGGCGCCTGCGAGTTAAAGCTCACGGGAACCATGCGCTTTGAGGCACGGAAGCGCGTGCCGTCGGTGGCGACGGGCGGTTCATCGACGGTGAGCTCGTAGTCGCCGGGCTTAAGTTCGATGCCGTCACCAGCGGAATTGACGTATTGATACTCGTCAATCGTCTGCCCTTTGAGCGTGCGCCCCACGATGTGGATGAGCATTTGGCTGTCGCCGCGCGCGGTGTCCCACGTCGCGCCATCCTTGACCTCGACCGACACATGTACCGAGCGCGTGCGGCCGAGCGATTGCTCGACAGACATCTCGACCTTGGCGGCGTCTTTTCGCTGCTGCTCGACAGGGCTCCAGACGTTTCCAATTACCGAGCATGCGATAACGCCGGCCATAAAGGCGATAAGGATGGGGCCGAGCGGCGAGCGACGTCCTGCATCTTCCTCGCGAGACAGATTGGGGCGGCGTGTGGGCGCGGGCGCCTGGGCACCCTGCGAGGGCACGTCGAGAATGCTGAAGGATGCCGTGCTGTCGGGATCGATAGTGTGGCGCGGCTGCGGGGTCTTTGCCGGCGAGATCGACATGTCGGCTGGCTCGCCGAGCGTGGCCGTAGCGTCCTTGGCCTCGTCTGCCTCGGCCTGGGCCCAGGCTTGTTCGAAGGTCAGGGGCTCGACGGGGTCGGAGGCAGCGTCCGAGTCGGCGGCGACGTCGTTGCCGATCCCGTCCTCGTCGCTCGACACGTCACGCGGCGTGGGCTCGTCCCACTCCTCGTCCGGAGCCTCGCCCTCGCTATACCACCATTCAAAGTTATCAATATCCATACGGGGCGCCCCCTTGGCCTCGCAGACAAACACTTGCTAGCCTTATACCCCCAGACGGCGCTGGAGCTCGCATGGAACGTGACAAAGGGACTGTTCCTTTGTCACATCGAAGTTGCGGTGGAATAGTTCCTGTTTGCACGCCCACTCGAGCTATTTAGGGACTATTTCACCGCAAGTTATTTGAGGGCGACGGGGATTTGGATACAGCAGAAGTCCTCTTGGTGAGACTCGTCGTAGCTCGTGGTGTCCAGGTAGCAAAAATCGAAAGCATTGCCGATGGGCTGGAGCGCGTGCCTGTCCATGCAGGCCACGATGGCGCGGATACCCTCGGGCTCGTACGGCATGCCCCAGCGACTCATGCACAGGTACGTGCCCTCGGGCAGCACCTCGACGCCAATCTCCGCCAGCTCGGCAGGATCGCTCGGCAGTATTTCCTCGGCACCACGCGGCAACACGGCAAAGGAACCGGCACCGGCGATGGGGTCGTCGGAATGCAGCGCCTCGCAACGCAGCATGGCGCCCCAACCGCGCATGGGGCGTGTGCCCGTGAGCGCACGCATGCGCAGAATCGCCCGCATGAGCGTGGGGTGCAGCATCGAGCGGCCACGCTCGATATCGCTCGGGAACTCCTCAAAGACCACGTAGCGGCGCTCGAATTGCTTGAGCTCCGGTTTGCCCTCGCGCTCGCGCCAATAGACCGCCTCGTCGTAAAAACTCAGCCGCTCCTGCACGCTCGCGCGCTCGGCTTTGAGCCCGGCAATCTGCTCGTCGAGCGCCTGCACCCGCGAGCGCAGGTGATCGGTCATCTCTCCAATGTCGAACGTCGAGGTCAGGCGATCGATCTCATCGAGTTCCAGTCCCAAGTCGCGCAGCATGCAGATCAGACGCATGAGCGGGATCTGCGTGGGCGAATAGAAACGGTAGCCTTTTTCGTTAACCACGGCGGGTTTAAACAGACCGATCTTGTCGTAGTAGATGAGCGTTTGGCGCGAAACGTTAAACAAGCTCGCCATCTCGCTAATCGCATACATACCCGTCTGCATAGGTCCTCCCGACACACCCTTTGACACGAAAAGCCCGCCGCCCACAGGGGCAGCGGGCTCAAACACTACTCGTATCCTACCCTAAAGATGCCTATGACCAGCGCTTATAGTTGGCGCACGACACGCCGACGGCCTCGAGTGCCTTGGCGGCGATGTGATGCACCGCCTCATCGAGCGTGGCGGGGCCGTTGTAAAACGTGAGCATGGGCGGCATGAGCATGACACCCGGCACGCGCGCCAGGCGTGCCATGTTGTCGACATGGATCGCACTGAAGGGCGTCTCGCGCACCATAAGCACCAGGCGGCGCTGCTCTTTCATCTGCACATCGGCCGCACGCAGCAACACGCTTTCGCTGTCGCCGCTCGGCATCGCTTGGCGTGTCTCATGGAGCAGGGAGCCACGATCATGCCGTCGACCGGATAGGTGCCGCTTGCGATGGCAGCGCCAATGTTCTTGTTGTCGTAGACCACATCGGCATAGCACGCAAACTCGTCGAGCGTCATGCCGAGCTCCTGCTCGATGGTGATCTCTCCCCCGCGCGTGACGACAAGCGCCGACTCAGCGCCGGCCTGGCGCAGGCATTTGAGGCATTCAAGGCCCAGTGCCGCACCGCTGGCGCCAGACACGCCAACGACAATGCGACGGGGACGAACAGAAGACTCAGGCATGACAACTCCTTAACTACTTGGTAGGGCTACTTACTAGAAGGCGAGCTCGGCGGCCCACTTGTCCTTGTCGATCTCCATGAACTGCGAGCGGATGAAGTTCTTCTTGAGGTTAAACGGAACCGTGCAGTCGAAGATGGCCTTGCAGGCGATACCGTGCTCGCGGATCGAAGGATCGAACGCGGGGTCGTTGGACGGATCGAGCACGTGGCAGTGGCAACCGGGGATGGTGATGAGGTCCACGTCGGCCTGGAAGCGCGTGGTCATGGCCCACATCACGTCGCTCATATCGAAGATGTCGACATCCTCGTCGACAAGGATGACGTGCTTGAGCTCGGAGAACGCCGAGAAGGCGAGCATGGCGGCGTTGCGCTGACGGCCCTCGTCATTTTTGCTCGACTTCTTGAACTGCATGATGGCAACGAACTTGCCGCCACCGCAGGGAGCGGCGTGAACGTTGAGCAGGCGGCCCGGGATAGCGGTCTCGACCATCTTGTAGATGGAGGCCTCGGTGGGGATACCGGCCATGGACACGTGCTCGTGCGAAGGGCCGATGCAGCTCTCCATAATGGGGTTGACGCGCGTGGTGACGGCGGTGATCTTGATCACCGGGCAGACCTTGGCGCCACCGGTGTAGCCGGGGAACTCGGGCATGGCGTAGCCGTGGCCGTTGACATCCTCGTTGATGGTCTCGTCGTGCATGAGGTAGCCCTCGAGCACGTACTCGGCATTGGCAATGCACTTCTGCGGAACGGTGACGCAGTCGGCAAGCTCGACGGCGCGGCCGCGCAGGGCGCCGGCGATCTGCAGCTCGTTGAAGCCGAGCGGCGTGGTGGGAGCCTCGAAGCCGCAGCACATGTACACGGCGGGGTCCAGGCCGATGGAGATGGAGATGGGCATATCCTCGCCGCGCTGGCAGTACTCGTCAAAGAACGCACCCAGGTGACGGCTGCCCGGGGTGATCCACATGGCGAGCTTGTCCTTGTCGACGCAGGAGAAGCGGTGGATGGTTACGTCGGACTGGGTGCCATCGGGGCTCGTGCCATAGGCGAGGCCCATGGTGATGTAGGGGCCGCCGTCAACGGGCGTGTTGGTGGGAGCGGGAACGATCTTGCGCAGGTCAAAGCCCTCGTCGGTCGCCTTGTACACGACCTCCTGGCAGTCGACGTGCTTGCCCTCGGCGATCTGCTCGGGGGCGATCAGGTTCTCGAAGCGCTTGCCGATCTCGAGGCCCAGGTGCTCCTCGTCCAGGTCGAGCAGGGCGGCAACGCGCTTGCGGCTGGCAAGCATACCGATGCAGACCTTGG
>UQZC01000121.1 GCA_900545505.1 uncultured Collinsella sp. | reverse complement strand
CTCATCGGCGCGATGAAGTCCTTGGAGCTGTCCCCTTTGCGGTGGTTTGGGGCGGGCGGATATCGGGAAGTGCCGGACGGGGGAGGCTGCCGGGCGCCTTGCCATCTGCGGATTTTGGGACATGTGGCCCGCTTTTTGGGCCCACCTGTCGGTACACTAAAAGCACTATGGGTACCCGCGAGCGACATATCGGCCACGCGGCCGCCCGATCCGCACCCGTGGCGGATCCCAGGGGCGGCAGGCTCTTCGCCATGCCGCGATTCCTTGTTGGCATAACACATCAGGTGTACCGTCACCGCGTCTTTGCTATCGCCGGCGCCATCACCGCGCTGTTCCTCATGCTTTTGGCAGTCTTGCCGGCGCTGTTCGCCTTCGACCCCAAACTTTCTAACACCGTGCCCGCCTATAGCGAGGCGTCCGAAGAGGTCGTGGATGCGCTCGTCCATTCGAGCTCTCTGCCGTTGCTTGTCGCCGCAATTGTATTTTCGATCTGGGGCGTATCGGTCTATCTGCGCTGTTTGGACTATGTGTTGCGCCGCCGTCTTGTTGCCATCGCCACCATCTGCGCCCTGTGGATGATCGAGGTCATTCTCAAGTACAAGTCGTTCACGCCGTTCTATGCCACCGTGCTGTGGTACCTGTACTACGTGCCCATGACGCTCATTCCGCTGCTCTACCAGTTGTGTGGTCTGCGCCTTGCGGGCCTGGAGCAACACCGCCTGGGTCGCCGCTGCTGCGCTGCGCTGTGGATTGTGGCCATCCTGCTTATCGGATTTGTGCTCACCAACGATTTTCACCAGCAGGTCTTCCGCTTTGACCGTACAAGCGACACCTGGAGCAACGACTACACGTACGGCTGGGGTTATTTCGCCGTCTTAGTGTGGACGGCCTTTAACTTCGTGGCCTTTTTTATCCTGGTTGGTCGGTCCTCGTCCTTTCGCATCCAGCGTTTCTCGGGTACGGCGGCGCTCGTACTGCTGGGCGGCGCATTCTTTGCCATCTCCTATGCGTTGCGCGTGCCCTGGGCATGGAGGCTCAACTTCTCGCTCATCTATTGCGTCTTGTGCGTGGTGGCGATGGAAATCTGTCTCGATTGCGGTGTCATTCCGTCGTATCACGACATCGCCGGCATCTTCGACACCTTGCCGCTTGACCTCAAAGTTCTAACGCGCGACCTGCAGGAGGTCTATGCCACGCCGGTGTCAAAGCCAGTGCCGGTAGGCGTGCGCGAGGAGTTGCGGACCCAGGAGCACGGCCGCGCCCATGCCTTTGCCGTGGCGTCCGATCCCGATGTGATGTACCGTGCCTTTCCACTGCTGGGCGGATCGGCCCTGCTTGCCCAAGACGTGTCGGAGCTCAACGAGCTTAACCGTGAACTGGCACATCGTCGCATGGAGCTGCAGCGTCAAAACGAGCTGCTCGCCGCCGACTACGACCTTAAGACGCACCTGGCAGATCAAGAGGCCGAGACCTTGCTGGTCCAAGACGTGGACCAGGCGCTTGCCCGCGCGCTCAAAGGGATGTACGACCTGCTGAGCTCGCTGCCGCCGTTGACCGACGAAGCGTCTTCGCACGAGCGCTACCGCATGCTGCAGCGCGCCAAGATGCTTGTCGCCTATTGCAAGCGCAAGGGATCGCTCACGTTGGCGCAGCACGGGGAGAGCGGTTTTGATCGCGACCGCATTCAGCTCATCGCCAACGAGCTCGCAAGCGACCTGCGCACCATCGATATCGATTGCGCCTCGATTATCGCCATACGGCTCCCGTTGCACGCCAGTACGGTAAGCGCCCTGTACGACTGCGTGTATGACTTTGCGTTTTTTGCCTACACCACCGACCATCCGGCGCTTATGTATCACTTGGGCGACCATGACCGATGCAGTGTCGAGCTGCGCGCCACGCTTTTTTCCAACGATGATGCAGATCTTTCGCAGACGCCCGCTGCGCAAGAGCTCGAAAGCGCTCTGCAAGGGCGCAACGTGGCATACCGCCTTGAGGGCGAGCCCGGCCAGCTGCGCATGATCGTCTTGATGCCGAGGGCGGGTGAGTGACGATGCAGATTTCGCTCATCCTTCCCCAAATCGTTGCGCTCGATGTTGTCTTTGCCCTGGCTGCGTGTCTGCAGACGATCCACGTCCCGCTCATCGCATCGCGCCGTTCGTCCTATAACCGTAAGGTGATTTGCGCCTACGAGGCGAGCCTTGTGCTTCACCTGATGATTTCGGCGCTCATCTTATTCGCGTCGTCTGGCTCGTATCTGGTGGCGCCGCTTGACGTTTGCGCCAGGGCAATGGGCGGAGCGCTGTGGCTCAATGCCGCAATCTTTGCCTACGGCGTGGTGCTTATGGTGCACTATCGTCGCCTCGTCATGCTGGCCGAACTGTTGCTCGTTGTCGCCGTGACGCCGCCGGTGGTTTTTGCCATGGGCTCGGCGTGGACCGTTGTCCTTATCGCAGAGGGAGCGTTTTTCCTGTTTCGTTCCATCGCGGCGCTCTTGATGGACGTCCGTAACCGCCAGGAGGATATCACCGCGTTCTCGACGATCGAGACCATCAACGTGATTCCCGTGGGCATCCTGTATCTGGACCCGAGGGGCCGTCCGCTGCTCATGAACCGCTGCATGCGCAAAAACCTAGTGGAACTTCATATGCCCACCGATCTAGGTGACATGAGCGGCACATGGAACGACCTGCGCAAACTCAGCATGCAAATGCCCGAAAGCAGTAGGAACCGTGTGCGGATTAACTTGGATCGTTTTGGTGATGCTCGCGCGGTGATCGAGATTTCTCCCGCCGAGATTCGCCTATTTGTGCACGACGAGGTTATGGTTTCGGGCCGCCTCTTTGAGCGCATTATCGGACTGGACGTGACGGAATACGCACACGCCTACGACCGCTTGGCGCAAGCAAACCACCTACTTGAGCTTGCGGGCCAAGAGCTCCAGTCCCAGATCGAAGAAGTTAAAAAGGTTGCCGACAATGCGGCCTACCTACGTATGCGCGCCCGCGTTCACGATGTGATCGGGCAGCGCCTGTCCATTCTTCATCGCTATTTGGAGGAGGGGCGTCTGGACGATGAGTCGCTCGAGCAGATTGACCCGTTGCTGCGCTCAATCGCCGCCGATTTGCGCAGTGGCGGTGCCAGCGAGCCTGCAGAGCAGCTGGGTGACATCGTCCATGCTTTTGGCCTGGTGAGTGTGCAGATCGATGTAGAGGGTGCGCTGCCTGAGGACGTGCGTGTCGCTGCAGCCTTTCTGCAGATTATCCGCGAAGCCTCGACCAATGCCACCAAGCATGCACAGGCCCATCGGGTCCATGTGCGCCTGTGGCGGGAGACGTCGGAAGACAGCGCTGTTGCGCGGATGACCGTTTCTAACGACGGCGCGCCTGCACCCGTATCGTATCGCGAGGGAACGGGTATCCCAGGTATGAGGCATGTCGCGCAAGATCTGGGCGGCTGCCTGGAAATCCATGCCGCCCCGCCCTTTACGCTTGCGGTGTCCATCCCGCTCAACGCCAGCGCCACAGCTCAAAGGAGAAGCTCATGATCCGCGTCCTTATAGTCGAAGACCAGGCCATCCTGCGCGAGAGCCTGGCGCGTTCCGTTGGCGACCAGCCCGATATGACCGTTGTTTCCGCCATTGCCGATGCTTCCGAGGCCTTGGGTGTCGCGCTCAAGGAGCGCCCGGACATGATACTGATGGACGTATGCACCGAGCATGATTCCAACGGCATCGTGGCGGCGGCGCGCATTAAAGAACAACTGCCCGAGTGCCGCGTCATTATCATGACCGGCATGCCCGAGATCACCTTTGTCGATCAGGCCCGCGAGGCGGGCGTCGATAGCTTTGTGTACAAGAACGTCGGTATCGACGAGCTATTCGCCGTGATGCGCTCCACGCTGGCGGGCTATTGCACGTTTCCCAAGCCGCCCGAGAGTATTTTTTCGGGTACGGCGGCACTCGACGATGTTGAGCTATCGATTTTGCGCCTTGCCTGCGAGGGCAAGAGCCGTCGCGAGATCGCGGCCGAGCTGTTTATGAGTGAGGGCACCATCAAGCGTCGCATCTCGGAGATCCTGAGCAAGACCGGCTACGACAACATCATGCGCTTGGCCGTGCGCGCAGTAACGGAGGGCAGCATCGTTCCCAACATGGAGCGCTAGCGCTCGTT
Source organism: uncultured Collinsella sp. (assembly GCA_900545505.1). Classification (GTDB taxonomy): domain Bacteria; phylum Actinomycetota; class Coriobacteriia; order Coriobacteriales; family Coriobacteriaceae; genus Collinsella. The sequence goes on along the minus strand of UQZC01000121.1, from coordinate 961 downwards.
ACGCATCGGCATAAAAACGACGGGGCCGCGGGATCATTTCCTGCGGCCCCGCCTGGCAAGTGCGCGGATGTGTCCGCCAATCCGCGGCTATCGGTGTCTGCCGTTACGCGATGGTTGCGCTGTAAGAGGCGACGTCCTCGTAGGAATCGGTCAGGTAGGCGTCGATGCCGATGGTCGTATTGACCAGGTCGTCAAGGCTGTCAAGCTCGCCGCTCGAGAACGTGAATTCCTCGGTGGCGCTGGTGCCGGGCATCAGGTTAGCCGAGAACCAGGGTTCCTTCATAGTGCCGTTGACGTTGGTCTTGCCGGAAGGAGCGTAGAAGGTCAGGTCCTTGTCGCTCTTGTTGGTGATGTTGACGACAAAGCCGATGTCGCCCCAGTCGTCCTTGAATTTCTCGGTGATGGTGATGGTGCACAGATCGTCATCGGCGACGGTGACGGCGGGGGAGATTTCGACACTCTGGACGTCGTCGTCTTCGACGGCCTCATCGACCTCTTCTTCCTTCTCGGCCGCCTCGCGATCCTTCTTCACCGTGCCGGACAGATCCTTGTCGGACTTGGTGAAGATAAGCTTGTCGCCTTCCACCTCAAGGACGAGCTTGTCGTCCTTGAGCTTCAGGTCGTGCGACTCATCTTCGGCGGTGATCGTTACGGTGGTGGCGTCCTTGGCTTCCCATTTCAGGTCGGCGACCTCAAGGAACATATCGAGGACGCCTGTGCCGTCCTCGTCGAGGATCAGGACGCAGTTGAGGCCCCACTCCTTGAGCATATCCATGTACTCATCGGTGAGCTCTTCGCCATCCAAGGTTCCACCCGAGTACTGCCAGCTGCCGACGAAGTTGGCCTTGGGGTCCTTGCCGCCGCCGCTGCAGCCCGTCAGGGCAAAGGCGAGCGCCAGGACGCATGTCAGAAATGCGAGTACGGGCTTTTTGAACGTTGTCTTCATGGTGTCCTCCTTCAT
>UQZC01000120.1 GCA_900545505.1 uncultured Collinsella sp. | reverse complement strand
AGAAGCGTCTTTCGGCCGACAGCCTCAACTTTGGCGGCTCCTCGACCTCCACGGTCAAGGGCGAGAGCCTCGTCGATACCGTCGAGACCCTCAACGCCTACAAGATCGACTGCATCGTCGTGCGCGACAAGCACGCCGGCGCGCCCTACATCGTCACGCAGAACTCGCCCGCGAGCGTTATCTGCGCCGGCGATGGCAAGCATAACCACCCCACGCAGGCCCTGCTCGACCTGTACACCATCTGGGAGCACAAGGGTGACTTCCACGGTCTGAAGGTCGCCGTCGTCGGCGACATCTCCCACTCCCGTGTCTGCGGCTCGCTGATCCCCGCCCTTAAGATCATGGGCTGCGAGACCTACGCCGTCGCCCCCGGCACGCTGCTGCCGCCGGCACCCGAGGTCCTTGGCTGCGACCACGTGACGAGCGACCTCGATTCCGTCCTGCCCGAGCTGGACGTCGTCTACATGCTGCGCGTGCAGCAGGAGCGCCTCGAGGGTGCCCCGTTCCCGACCATTCGCGAGTACCACAGGCTCTTCGGCCTGACCAAGGACCGCGAGAAGCTCATGAAGCCCGATGCGATCATCTGCCACCCGGGCCCCATCAACCGCGGCGTCGAGTTCGACTCCTATATGGCCGACCACCCGCAACGCTCCGTCATCCTGGAGCAGGTCTACGCCGGTATCTGCGTGCGTATGGCTATCCTGTATCTGCTGCTTGGAGGTGCCGATAATGGCCTTGCTTCTTAAGAATGCCCACGTCGTCGACCCGTCCGTCGAGCTTGACGGTGTCGTTGACGTCCTGATTGACGGCGACAAGATCGCCGAGGTCGGCGAGAATCTCGCCGTCGAGGGAGCCGAGGTCCGCGACCTTTCCGGCAAGTACCTCGTCCCCGGTCTGGTGGATATGCACGTGCATCTGCGCGAGCCCGGCTACGAGGTCAAAGAGGACATCGAGAGCGGTACCCGCGCAGCTGCCAAGGGCGGCTTTACCGGCGTGTGCTCCATGCCCAACACCGATCCCGTCACCGATAACGGCACCGTCGTGGAGTTCGTCAAGTCCCGTGCTGCCGAGGTCGGCCACTGCCGCGTCTATCCGTCGGGCGCCATGACCCGCGGTCTTAAGGGCGAGGCCATGTCCGAGATGGGCGATATGGTCGCCCACGGCGCCGTCGCCTTCACCGATGACGGTCGCGGCGTGCAGGGCGCGGGCATGCTCCGTCGCTGCATGGACTACGGCAAGATGTTCGGCAAGGTCTTCATGAGCCACTGCCAGGACGAGGACCTGGTCGGCCACGGCCAGATCAACGAGGGCAAGGTCTCGACCCGTCTGCCCTCGGGGGGTGGCCCGGCTGCCGGCGAGGAGCTCCAGATCGCCCGCGACATCGAGATCGCCAAGCTGACCGGTGCCAAGCTGCACATCCAGCACATCTCCACCGCTCACGGTCTCGAGCTCGTGCGTGCCGGTAAGGCCGCTGGCGTTCAGGTGACCTGCGAGGCCACCCCGCACCACATGTTCCTGACCGAGAACGACCTGGACGAGACCTACAACACCTCGCTCAAGGTCAATCCGCCGCTGCGCACCGACGAGGACGCCGAGGCCATCCGTCAGGGCGTCATCGACGGTACCGTCGACGTTATCGTCACCGATCACGCTCCCCACACCCCGTGGGAGAAGGCCCGCGAGTTCGAGCTTGCGCCCTTTGGCATGATCGGTCTCGAGACCTCGCTGTCGCTCGTGCTCACCGAGCTGGTCAACACGGGCAAGATGAGCATGGGCCGCATGGTCGAGCTCATGGCCATCAAGCCGCGTGAGATCCTGGGCCTCGACCAGGTTCAGGTCAAGGCGGGCTCCGTTGCCGACCTGACTGTCTTCGACGCGTCCGCCACCTGGACGGTCGGCGAGGACGGCTACGAGTCGCGCGCCGAGAACTCCGGTTTCGCCGGCCGCACGCTTACCGGTCGTGCCACCGATGTGTTTGTCGGCGGTAAGCAGACGCTCGCCGACGGCTGCATCTGCTAGCATAGCCTTATCGCTTTTGTGCGCGGCGCCCTTGCGGTGCCGCGCTTTCTGTTCGTTTGGACCATGCAACCGCATGGGGGATTGGAGCGTCTATGCCCACACCTTCCACTGCACGCATGCACGACTTCGAGGTCGTCTCGAACCAGGAGATCGCCGACGGCATCTTCTCGCTCGTCATCTCGGCCCCCAAGCTTGCAAGTGCGCTCAAGCCCGGTCAGTTTGTGAACATCGCCGTGCCCGGCGATGCGTCCTCGCTGCTTCGCGTGCCTCTGAGCTTCTATCGCGCCGACGCCCAGGCCGGCACCGTCGAGCTGTGGTACGCCGTCGTGGGCGACGACACCCGTCGTCTGTCGCAGATGGCCCCCGGCTCCAAGTCCAACCTGTTGGGCCCTGGCGGCCGCGGCTGGCTTGTTCCCGAGGGCACCAGGAAGGCGCTGCTCGTGGCGGGCGGCATCGGCGTTCCGCCCGTGCTGTGCCTCGCCGGCATGCTTGCCGAGCAGGGCGTGGATGTCGACGTTTGCCTGGGCTTTGGCACCGCTTCCAAGGCCGTGGGTGTCGATGAGTTCCGCGCGCTGGGCGCCACGGTTAACGTGTGCACCGATGATGGCACGCTCGGCATGCACGGTTTTTGCACCGATCCTGCCGCCGAGCTGCTCGGCGAGGGCGGCTACGACTACGTCGCCAGCTGCGGCCCCGCCGTCATGATGAAGAAGGTCGCCGCCGCTGCCGCCGAGGCCGGTGCGTACTGCGAGGTGTCGCTCGAGCGCATGATGAGCTGCGGCTTTGGCGCCTGCAACACCTGCAATGTCGAGACGGTCGACGGTATGAAGGGTGCTTGCATGTGCGGCCCCGTGTTCGATGCTTCCAAGGTGGTGGTCTTCTAGTGGGTACCGTGAACATGGCCGTCGATTTCGGCGGCGTCAAGATGCAGAACCCCATCAACACCGCAGCCGGTACCTTTGGCTACGGTTGGCAGTTCCAGAACTTCTTTGATGTTTCCCAGCTGGGCGCCATCACCACCAAGGGTTGCGCTGCCGAGCCATGGCCGAGATCCCCGGCGGTATGATCAACTCCGTGGGCCTTCAGAACCCCGGCGTGGCCGCCTTTGCCCGCGAGTCCGGTCCGTGGCTCGAGCAGCTTTCCAAGGACGGCTGCCAGGTCATCTGTCAGGTTGCCGGCCACTCCGTTGACGAGTTTGTCCGCGCACTCGAGATGTATGTCGAGCTGTGCCCCTGGGCTGCCGGCTACGAGATCAACGTGAGCTGCCCCAATATCGCCGCCGGCGGTGCCGCCATGGGCTCCACGCCCGAGGGCGCCTCTTCCGTTATGGCTGCCTGCCGCAAGGTGACCGATAAGCCTCTGTTCGTGAAGATGGCGCCGGTCAACGTCGCCGAGATCGCCAAGGCCCTCGAGGCTGCCGGCGCCGACGGCCTTTCGGTCATCAACTCCATCCAGGGCATGGCCATCGACGTCCATACCCGCAAGTCCCGCGTGGCCAAGCCCAAGGGCGGCCTTTCGGGCCCGCTGTGTCATCACATCGCCGTGCGCATGGTCTGGGAGGTTGCCCAGGCCGTCGATATCCCCATCAACGGTGTCGGCGGTGTCATGACCGGTGAGGATGCGGCCGAGTTTATCCTGGCCGGCGCCACCTGCGTGTCGGTCGGCATGGCCAACTTCGTCGATCCGTGCGCTTCGCTCAAGATCGCGCATGAGCTCGAGGCCTGGGCCGAGTCCCAGGGCGTGAAGGACATCAACGAACTGGTAGGTGCTTTCGAATGCTAGAGACCGATGCCCGCGACCGCGTGATCGTCGCTCTCGACTGCGACCGTGAGCGTGCGCTCGAGCTCGCCCACGAGCTTTCGGGCCATGCCGCCTGGCTCAAGGTTGGCATGACGCTCTATTACGCCGAGGGTCCTGAGATCGTCAAGACGTTCAAGGACCTGGGCTTTAAGGTCTTCCTTGACCTTAAGTTCCATGACATTCCGCATCAGGTTCGCGGTGCCGCCCGCTCGGCCTCGCTTGCCGGTGCCGATCTGCTTTCGGTCCACGGCTTGGGTTCGGGCGCCATGCTCGCTGCCTGCCGCGAGGGCGCCGAGGAGGCGCGCGAGGACCGCGCCAAGCTTGTCGCCATCACCGTGCTCACGAGCATGAACCAGGATGCCTTGAGCGAGATCGGCGTCGAGTCGCCCGTGGCCGAGGAGGCCGCCCGCCTGGCAAAGCTCGCTCAGGCCAACGGCATCGACGGTATCGTGTGCTCGCCGATGGAGGCTCACGACATGCGTGAGCTGCTGGGTCCCGATGCCCTGATCGTGACTCCGGGCGTGCGTCCGGTGGGTGCCGCCCTTGGTGACCAGTCCCGCGTGGCGACGCCTTCCCAGGCTATCGAGCGGGGCGCAAGCCACATTGTGGTGGGCCGTCCCATCACCGGCGCCGACGATCCGATTGCCGCCTTTGACGCTATTGTCGCTGAGCTGGTCGAAAACGTCGCCTAAAAGATTCCCCTAAGTCACCACTTTTGGGTCTCATTAGCACAAAATAGCCCCTGTGCCTGCGTAAACTTTCCCATCCTTTGTGTGGAATCGCAGGTCAGGGGCTTAACTTTGGGCGCAGTATATTGCACTTTTTGCGGGTATCGTCTAACCTATGGAGCCGCGATTGGGCATTTTGTACGTTCTACGTGCTAAAATGCCAATTATTGAATCAGATATAACCCAACTTTTTGGAGGTACGAATGGCACTCCCTCAGCTTACCGATGAGCAGCGCAAGCAGGCTCTTGAGAAGGCTGCTGCCGCACGTCACGCCCGCGCTGAGCTTCGCGAGCAGATCAAGAAGGGCGAGAAGTCCCTCGAGTCCGTGCTCAACTCCGATGACCCCATCGCTTCCCGCATGAAGGTTTCCACCCTCATCGAGTCTCTCCCTGGTTATGGCAAGGCCAAGGCCGCCAAGATCATGGAGGAGCCCGGTATCTCCGCTCCCCGTCGCGTCCAGGGCCTCGGCGTCCGTCAGCGCGAGCAGCTCCTCGAGCAGCTGACCAAATAAGTGAGCGCTCAGGATTCCAAGCTCTTTGTGATTTCTGGACCGTCAGGCGCACGCGCCTGCCTAGGGGTTTTTCTAGGGA
>UQZC01000119.1 GCA_900545505.1 uncultured Collinsella sp. | reverse complement strand
CCGCATGGACGCTGCCGTCGCCGCCGGCGAGGACCCGTCCACGATGGCGCCCAATCCGCTGGGCGTGCAGGCGCCCGTGACCTGCGAGTACAAGCGCGTCGAGATGGCCACTACGCCCGAGAACGCCCTGGTGGGCCTGGGCCTGGTGCTGGGCAACGCGCTCGACCGCAAACGCACGATCGCGGCGGATATCCTGTTTGAAGCACTGCTGGGCTCCAACGAAGCGCCGGTTAAGAAGGCCATTCTGTCCGCCGGCCTGGGCGGCAACGTGGTGAGCTACACGGCGGCCGAGAGCCTGCAGCCCTACGAGCTCATCATGCTGCAAAACGCGCAGCCCGGCGTGGCGCGCGAGCTGCGCCGCGTGTTCCAGGACGCCTGCCGCGACTTATGCGAACATGGCGTTCCGCGCGAGCGCCTGGAAGCCATCATCAGCAGCAACGAATACGACCTGCGCCAGCGCGACTACGGTATCGCCGACGGCGTGGCCATTGCGTGCGACGCGCTGAGCACGTGGCTCTACGATGACGACGCCGCGACGCTGGCGCTCAAGTACGGTCCGGTGTACGAGGAGCTTCGTGGCGAGCTGGACGGCAGCTACTTTGAGGACCTGCTGCGCGAGCTGGTGCTGCAGAACAATCACATGGCGCTGGTCGAGCTGGTGCCGGTTGACGCCGCCGAGGGTTCGGAGAGCGCCGAGGCCGCCGAGCTGGCAGCCAAGCGCGACGCCATGACCGATGCCGAGCTGGCCGACGTGGTCGAGCGCACGGCCGTGCTGCGTGCCGCGCAGGAGGCGGAAGACACACCCGAGGCCAAGGCCACGCTGCCACGCCTGCGCGTGTCCGACATTGGCGAGGCGCGCCCCGAGCCGCCGCTCGTTGTGGACACGACTGCGCCCATCCCCTGCCTGCGCCACGGCATCCCCACCAACCGCCTGGCCTACGCCATGCAGTATTTCGACCTGAGCTGCGTCGCGTTTGAAGACCTGCCCTATGTGACGCTGCTCTGCCGCCTGCTCAAACAGCTGCCCACGAGCGAGCACTCGGCCGAGGAGCTCGACAACTTGCTCGCCGGCAAGCTGGGCTTTTTGAGCTTTACGACCGAGGTCATGACCCAACCCGACGTGGACGGCGTGCGCCCTTATCTGTTGGTGAGCGCCGGCGCCCTGTCCGAGAAGATCGATGCGCTGGCAAGCCTGCCGCGCGAGGTATGGTCGAGCACGCTTTTGCTCGATGCCGACGCCGACCGCGTGCGCGACGTGCTCACGCAGATTCGCATTGGGCTTGAGCAGGGCTTTATCAACAACGGTCACTCGGCGGCGCTCGGTCGCGCGATGAGCTACAGCTCGCCTTCGGCCGTGGTGCGCGAGCAACTTTCGGGCGTGGACTTCTATCTGTTCCTGCGCGATCTGCTCGACCACTTTGACGAGCGCGTGGACGGGCTGCGTACCAAGCTTGCCGAGCTGGCGGAGCGCATCTTTGTGGCCGATGGCTGCCTGGCGAGCTTTACCGGCAGTGACGAGGACTTTGACGCGTACTGGGCCGCCGCGGGCGACCTGGGGCTGGGCGCTGGCGACGGCGCCGATGCCGGCCGCGACGCGCTCGTGGTGCCGACGCCGCGCGACCGCCACGAGGCCTTTGTCATCCCCAGCGATATCTGCTTTGCGGCAAGCGCGTGCGATCCGCGTCGCCTGGGCATCGACGTGACGGGCGCCTGGGCGGTTGCCGCCAACGCGCTCTCCTACGACTACCTGTGGAACGAGGTGCGCGTGAAGGGCGGTGCGTACGGCTGCGGATTCCGCGCGGCCGGCGAGCGTCAGACGGCGTTCTACACCTACCGCGACCCGGCAATCGACCCCTCGATTGAGCGCGTGGCGCGCACAGGCGAATGGCTCGGCAGCTTTGAGCCCGACGAGGCCGCCTTTGAGGGCTTTATCGTGAGCTGCGTGAGCGGCATGGACGCGCCGGTGAAGCCGTACGCGCTCACCAAGCGCCGCAACACGACCTACCTGGCCGGGCTCGATCCGCACGCACGCGAGGAGCGCCGCGCCCAGATGCTCGCCGCCACGCCCGGTGAGCTTCGCTCGCTCGGCGCCGACGTGACGCGCATCGCAGCCGAGTCGCCCACCTGCGTCTTTGGCGGACGCGACGTCATCGCCAAGAGCAACGCCGGCTTCAACGTAGTCGACCTGCTGAGCTAACCACAACAAAGGTAGATTTTTGGGACATGCCTGAAAATCTACCTTTTCTTTTGCCGCAGTCTGTCGGTTTATCTCGATCTGTAACGCCAAGACGGCAATATCGGCTCCAGATGTTACAGATCGAGACGTTTCCGGATGACGCCGGCCCTTTGTCTCAATCTGTAACATCTAGGTCCGATTTTGCCGAGTAACTGTTACAGATCGAGACAAACCGCCGCGAACACCTGCTCTTCGTCAAAACCCACGAAGGTGTCCATGAGCTGCCCCCTTTGCGATGATTTGTGTGGTGGTTTGGGTGTTTGCCCAGATAAAACCTGCCAAAATAAACCTGTCCCTTTTTGGTAGGTTTGGAAGATGAGGCTGGGATGGACAAGGCTGAGTTGCGACGGGCGATGATTGCTCGGCGCGATGCTCTCGATTTGGATGTGCGGGCGGCAAAGTCCGCCGCTATCTGTGCGCGGCTTGTTGAGCTGTTGGATCGCTCGGATGCCGCGGCGCCGCGCATCGTTGCCGTCTATGCCGCGATGGGTTCCGAAGTCGATCCAGCCGCGTTTGCCGCAGGTTCTTACACGCGCCGTGCGTGTGGCCGAACCGTGCATGTTCTCGGCAACAGACGCCGCAGCTTGTGGCCAGTGCATGTGCATGCGGGCAGTTGCCGCCGACGATGCGTCCGCGGCGCCGTTTATCGCCCACCCCACGCGGGCCTTTGCGGCCACGGACATCGACAGCAGCCGCTTCCCTATCGTGCCTGCCGAAAAACTCGACATGGTCGTCGTGCCGCTCGTAGCCTTCGACCGCACCGGCGCGCGCCTGGGATGCGGCGGCGGCTGCTACGACCGCTACCTGCCCATGCTCTCGCCCGCATGCCGAATCATCGGCATCGCCTTTGACGAGCAACGCGTCGACGGCGTTCCCACCGACGCTCACGACCTGCCGCTACCCCACATCATCAGCGCCTAATCGCCGCCATATCAGCCACGGCTACAGCAGTACCATCGCAGCCTAGTGCTCCTCGCCGGCGCGGGCCAGGTCGTAGGGCGTGGTCTGGTAGACGTAGTAGTTGAGCCAGTTGGTGTAGAACAGCTGAGCTTGGCTGCGCCAGACGTTGCGCGGCTCGGCGGAGGGGTCGTCACCCGGAAAGTAGTGCGCCGGCACCTCCGGGTTGAGCCCGCGCTTCACATCGCGCTCGTACTCCAGGCGCAGCGTATCGGTGTCGTACTCGGGATGGCCAAAGACAAAGAAGCGACGGCTGTCGGTCGACTTGACGATGTACAGGCCCACCTCGTCGGACACGGCCACGACCTCAAGCTGCGGCTCGGCCTCCACGTCCTCGCGGCGCACGTCGGTGTTGCGCGAATGTACGGCATAGAAGCGGTCGTCAAAGCCGCGGACCAGCGGGCTTTGCGGCTTCACCAGATAATGCTCGAACACGCCGCTCGCCTTTGCCGGCAGGTCGTACTTCTGGATGCCGTAATGATGGTACAGGCCGGCCTGCGCGCCCCAACAAATGTGCAGCGTAGAGTGCACGTGCGTGGTGGACCAATCCATGATCTGGCAGAGCTCGGGCCAGTAGTCGACCTCCTCGAACGGCATCTGTTCCACCGGCGCGCCCGTGATGATCAGGCCGTCGTAGTGGATGTCGCGGATGTCGTCGAACGTGCGGTAGAACGTCTCCAGGTGGCCGGCGCTCACGTGCGTGGCCTCGTGCGTCTTGGTGCGCAGCAGGTCCACTTCCACCTGCAGCGGCGTGTTGGAGAGTTTGCGCATGATCTGCGTCTCGGTGGCAATCTTGGTGGGCATGAGGTTGAGGATGAGCACGCGCAGCGGACGGATGTCCTGGTGCAGCGCGCGGTACTCGGTCATGACAAAGATGTTCTCGCTCTCGAGCTGCGCGGCGGCAGGGAGGGCGTCGGGGATGCGAATGGGCATGGATGCTCCTTACGAGTCAGTTGCAGCTATGGTACAACGAGCGGCCCCATCCGCGCGAGCATATCGCCCAGCGATGCCGTCAGCGGCCCAAATCACTCCAAAAGTAGAGATTAAGGCATGCCCAAAAATCTATGGCGCTTTAGCCTAGCAAAGTGGCAGCAGGACGCTACAATGGTTCGACGCGAAAAACTCGGCCGAAAGGATACATATATGTACCAGACGCGTAAGATCGGTGTGGTCGGCCAGGGCCACGTAGGAGCACATGTTGCCAACAGTCTGCTCATGCAGGGCATTGCCGACGAGCTGTACCTGTGCGATATCAACGAGGCCAAGGTGACGTCCGAGGTCCAGGACCTGCGCGACTCCCTTTCGTTTGTCCCGTACAACACCAAGATCGTCAACTGCTACGACCACTACGAGGAGCTTGCCTGCTGCGACGTCATCGTCAACGCCGCCGGCAAGGTCGCGCTGGCCGCCGGCAACCGCGACGGCGAGCTGTTCTTTACCACCGACGCCGCCCGCACCTTTGCCAAACGCATCGTCGACGCCGGCTTTGACGGCATCTTCGTGAGCATCTCCAACCCCTGCGACGTCGTGTGCACCGAGCTGTGGCACCTGACCGGCTACGATCCCAAGAAGATCATCGGCTCGGGCCTCCCGCCTGCGCACCGAGATCTCCAAGAAGGTCGGCGTGAGCCCCAAGTCCATCGACGCCTACATGATCGGCGAGCACGGCTTTAGCCAGCTGGCCGCCTTTAAGGCAGCAACCATCGCCGGCAAGAGCCTCAACGAGCTTCAGGCCGAGAACCCTGACAAGTACGCCTTCGACCACATGGAGGTCGAGGAGCTCGCACGCAAGGGCGGCTATGTGACCTACCAGGGCAAGCAGTGCACCGAGTACGCCGTCGCCAACTCCGCCGCGCGCGTCTGCGCCGCCGTGCTGCACAACGAGCACGCCGTGCTTTCCGCCTCCACGCTCATGACCGGCCAGTATGGCGAGGAGGGCATCTTTACCTCC
>UQZC01000118.1 GCA_900545505.1 uncultured Collinsella sp. | reverse complement strand
CGGCGCGCAAACTGGGCGGCCGCCATAAGCGTGCGGCCCGACTGCGACACAGCCAGCGTCACGTCCTCGCCAGCATCGAGCCCGGCCTCGACGGCCTGCAAGGCCTCGGCAGTGTAGAGCTGCGCGGCTATACGGTGAATGAGCATGCTGTTCCTCCGGCATTGCAACGCCAAAAGCCCGCCGGGGCAAGCTCGGCGGGTATGCGGCGGATTTCATTGCCTGTCATGGTAGCGCATGGAGAGGACTCCGGCTCAAGAGCAAACCCAGCCCCGCAAAAAACGCCAGACGAAGATGCGTTCCGCCCTACCCCGCTACGCGCACGCTGGGGCACAAATCTGCCAGCGGACACTCGTCACACTTGGGTTTGCGGGCGTCGCAGATCTCGCGACCGAAGGTGATCCACTGATGGTTGACCGACTCCCAATACTCGTGCGGCAAAATCTTGAGCAGATCCTGCTCGGTCTTGAGCGGCTCCTTGGCATGTGTCTTGGGACTCAACATCAGGCGATGCGCAATGCGGTTGACGTGCGTGTCCACCGCAATGCCCTCCACGATGCCATACCCCACGTTGAGCACGATGTTCGCCGTCTTGCGTCCCACGCCCGGCAGCTTCACGAGTTCCTTCATGTCGGCCGGCACCTCGCCGCCATAGTCGGCGACGATCATCTGCGCGGCCTCCACGGCGTGCTTGGCCTTGCTCTTATAAAAGCCGAGTGACTTGATGGTGTCTGCCACGTCAGCCACACTCGCCCCGGCCATGGCCTCGGGCGTGGGCCACTGGGCAAACAGCTTCGGCGTCACCTTGTTGACCTGCGCGTCGGTCGTTTGCGCCGAGAGCAACACCGCGATCAGCAGGCGGAAGGGATTCTCGTGGTCCAAAAAGCACTCGACCGGGCCATAGCGACGGTTGAGGCGCTCACACACCTCAACGGCGCGCTCGCGTTTGGCGGCATTGGTCTCGCGTGGCATAACGACTCCTCGGCTCAACGGCACAATAAACTTATGGGCACAATTGTCCCACGTCCGAGACGCTTACGCCTCCAAGAATGCGCCGGTCTGACGGCTCCACAGGCTCGCGTACTCGCCACCCGCCTCGACGAGCTGCGTATGCGTGCCGTCCTCGACAATCTCGCCATCGGCCAGCACCACAATGCGGTCAAGCGCCGCCACGGTGGACAGGCGGTGCGCCACCACAATGGAGGTGCGGCCGCGCATCAGATTCTCGAGCGCCTCCTGCACCAACGCCTCGGACTCGCTGTCCAAGGCAGACGTCGCCTCGTCGAGCACCAGAATCGGCGCGTCGGTTAGGATGGCGCGGGCGATAGCCACGCGCTGACGCTGACCGCCAGAGAGCTTGACGCCGCGCTCGCCCACCATAGTGTCAAAGCCACGGGGCAAGCGGTCGATAAACTCGGTCGCATTAGCCAAGCGAGCCGCCTCGCGAATCTGCTCATCAGTGGCGTTGGGACGACCGTAGGCAATGTTTTCGCGAATGGAGCGGTGGAACAGCAGCGCCTCCTGCGGCACGTAGGCAACCTGACGGCGCAGGCTCTGCTGCGTGCAGCGCGAGACGTCCTGGCCGTCCACGAGCACGCGGCCGCCCTGTACATCGTCCAGGCGCAACAACAACTTGGTGAGCGTCGTCTTGCCCGAGCCCGATTTGCCCACCAGGCCCACGCGCTGGCCCGCCGCCACATGAAGTGTCAGGTCATCGAACACGCCCTCGCCCGCCGCAGCGTCACGGTACGCAAAGCTCAGCTGCTCAAAATCAATCGCGCCCTCGGTCACTTTGAGCTCGGGGGCGTCCGGGTCATCTGCCACCAAACGTGGCTCGTCCAGCACGCGCGTCATCTCGGCCGCATCGCCGAGCGCGCGGTTGATGCGCTGCATCATGGAGCTTACGTAGTTCAGGCGCATGGTGAGGTTATAGGTGTAGGTAAAGATCATGACGAGCGAGCCGGCCGAGATGCCAAACCACGCGTTGCCGCCCGCCACGAATACGCTCACCACGGCCATGGTGATGACGATAAGACCCGAGGTCGTAAAGTTGCGCTGCATCATGGCGTGCATCGAGACCGTCTCGGCATCGCGCGCGGCACGATCAGCGGCGTCGAACAGATCACGTTCAAAGTCCTCGCGCCCGCAGGTCTTGACGGCCAAGATGTTCGTGACCGCGTCGGAGAGCACGCCCGAGAGCTTGTTCTGCGCGGCGGACGTCGCGGCCGAAAGCGGCATGATGCGCTTGTACATAAGCCAGACAAACGCGATGTAGACGGCCATGATGCACACCAGGATCACGGTAAACGTCGGCACCACCGGGGCGAGCGCCGCCACCGTGCAGATGACCGAGGTGATGGTGGGGATGAGCGAATACACCGTCACGTCGACCAGCCCCGTATAGCCGCTCATAAAACGGCTCGTCTGGCTCACGAGCGATCCGCCAAAGCGGCTGGTGTGAAATGTCATGGATTGATTGGAGAGCGTGTCGAAGCACAGGCGCGCCAGGTGATAGTTGCCCGCAATCTCGAGCTTGTAGACGGTGTAGTCCTGCAGCTTGGAGAGGATTTGGCCCACCAGGTTAACGAGTACGAGCGCCAGGATATAGGGGCCGAAGACCTCAAACACCTGATCACCCGCCACGGGACCGGCTTGAACGCGGTCGACAATGAGGGCCATCACATAGGTATTGGCAAACGTCAGCAAAAAGATGTAGCCCGCCGACGAGAACACCGAGAGAAAGACAATCAGCGGCTGCGTGCGCGTGACACCCCAAAACCGCTGCAGCGTGCGGCGCACGGTGGAGCGTTTCAGCGGACTGGTGTTTCTCTGAGACATGGGCTTCCTTTCGCGTCTGATAGGGCGAAACGCCATTGTTGCACACTAAAGCGCACTTCAGGCAAGCGCGATGTGAAAGGCAGCGGGGTGCCCGCGTTTGCGCCGGTGCCCCGCTGCCTTGTTGCAATTAGTCCTCGTCTTCTTGGTCTGTGGAAAGGCCCGCGGGCGTGAGTCCCAAGATCTCATCGGCTTGGTCGGCGTCTTCCAGCGCGTCGATATCCTTGAGTTTGCGCTCCATGACGTTGGTGCGCGTGGTGATAATGCCCTCGACCGTTTTACCCGCGGTCTCGATCTGCTGCTGGGCGCGGCGCAGCGCCTTTTGATAGCGCGGCAGCTCGGCCTTGACGGCGGAGAGCACTCGCAGTACATCGTCGGTGCGTTTTTGCAGCCTAAACGTCTGGTAGCTCATCTGCAGGCTGTTGAGAATGGCCGCCATGGTGCTGGGGCCGGCAACGTTGACGTGATAGTCGCGGCCCAGGGTCTCGATAAGCCCGGAGCGGCTGACGACCTCGGCGTACAGCCCTTCAAACGGCACGAACATGATGCCAAAGTTGGTCGTTGCCGGCACACTCAGGTACTTTTCGCAAATGTCCTTTGCCTCGCGCTTGACCATGGTGTCGAGCGTCTTGCGCGCAGCCGCCACGGTCTCCGCATCGCCCGACTCCCGCGCGTCGAGCAAGTGCTCGTACGCGTCGCCCGGGAATTTGGAGTCGATCGGCAGCAGCACGGGATCGCCCTCGTCCACCGGCAGCTTGACGGCAAACTCAACGCGCTCCGAGGCGCCGGGCTTGGTGGCGACGTTTTCCAGATACTGGTCGGGCGTAAGGATGTCCGCCAGAATTGCACCCAGCTGCACCTCGCCCAAAATGCCACGCGCCTTCACGTTGCCCAGCACGCGCTTAAGGTCGCCCACGCCGGTGGCGATGGACTGCATGTCGCCCAGGCCCTTGTACACGGCCTCGAGCTGGTCGCTCACCTGCTTAAACGATGCCGACAGTCGGTCGTTGAGCGTGCGGGAGAGCTTCTCGTCCACCGTCGCACGCATTTGATCGAGCTGCACGTTGTTGTCTTTGCGGATGGCGCCCAGCTGAGCATCGACCGTTTCGCGCACCTTGTCCAGGCGATGCTCGATACCCTCGCGGTTGGCACCGAGCTGTTGGGCCGTCTCGCGGCGCAGGTCATCCATCCGGTCACCAGCTTGCGAAAACTCACGTGCGATGGTCAGGTAACGTTGCTGCTCCACGGCCGCATCGGTTGTCTGCTGCTGCGCGATGGCATTGGCCGTGCGGCGAGTTTCGGCCAGCGCGACGTTCAGGGCATCGAGCGCGTTGTTGGCCTGCTCGAGTGCTGCCAGCGTTTCCGCGCTACTGTCGCCACGCTCCCGCAACTCGGCACGCAGGCTCTTGAGCTGGAGGGCGCAAGCCACAGCAACCCCCACCGCCACCAAGGCGATCACAACAAGCACAATATCAATAGCAGACATAAACTCCGCCCAACAAACCCAATCGAGCACCAATCAAAACCGCGATCAATCTTACCCCGCCACACGCACGGATCACCCACTGCCTTGCAGACAAATTTCTCTTAGAGCCGCGGACGCTAAAACGCTAGCTCTCCCAGCCGGTGCGGATTGTTGTTATGACATCGCCTAGGCGCTGGCCGAGGGCTGACAGATGTTGGAGCACTTCACTGGGCGAGGCGCCGTTGAGGATGCAGGTGAGCGCATACGAGACCAAGAAAATCGCCGCGAGTCCTAACGGAATGAGCACGATCATCGCCAATGTACGCAGGCGCTGGCCCACGCGGCGGCGACGCGTGCGGCGTTTGTCGAACGCAAGCTCCTGCGCATATGAATCTTGTTGTACGGAATAGTTCTCTGGCGCCGATCCACCCGCAGGCGAAACCGCGGGTGTAACGTTTTGCGCAGGGAGCTGGGCGGCTACCCCTTGCATTTGCATCTCCATGAGTCGTTGCTGCTGACGCAGCATGCGCTCAGCTTGCTGCTGCGGAGTCTCAAGAAACAGATCCATGCTGGCCTCCAAAATCGGAGCATTCGACGCTTACGACCAGCATCCCGCACCGCCATGACCGCGACAACGCAATCGCCGGCAATAGCCACAAAGTTTCTTTTGCTCAAAAGCTGTCGAAAAGCTCAACAACTCCCCTACCAGCACTTTCTCTGAGCTTTTTTCGCCAGCAATCTTTCGGCCTTCCACCCTTACGCCAACTGACCAAAATCTAACCAAAAGCTTGACGGAAATTGTGGAGACCGGGACCCCACACAAAAAGTGCCGCCCCAAAGGGGCGGCACACAAACTTATTATCAGCTTTTCTGTAACGAGCATGCGACGACTCAACGCCGGGGCGCAGGGCGGGGAAACCTTTGCCTCGCGCGACCCTGCGAAGCCGTGCCCGGTTTTG